>JAHFOI010000025.1 GCA_023266895.1 Candidatus Woesearchaeota archaeon | reverse complement strand
TTCGCAAAAGCGTCAGGCAAGTGTGCTTGTTTTTCGTTTTATCACACCAGCGTATGATATGCCTCTTGGTGTATGGGTAACTCGTGAAGCTGCACGTCAGGCAGTTACGACAAGACCTGTGCGTTTTTCTTCACAAGAATTAGCAGTGTTATTCATATCAAGGTTTGCAGCTGCAAAATTTGGCATTGATGTCAGCAAGTTTTTTAAGCAGTCATGTTTGTTAGCTGCTCAAAAACAAAAAAAGTTGGATGAATTCATATGACGAGCGATATTGAACAAGCTGTGTTGGACTGCAAGAATGCACTTCATTCTGCAGGTGGAGTTGATGTTTCTCAGCCTATTGCAGCATCAGTGTTTGATTTTAAAAAACTTCAGCAAGAGGCAATGCGAAAGCGTGTTGTGGGCTGTATTGGTCGTGTTGAGCGATTAGCACAATTGTGTAATGTGCAAGGAGCGCTCTCTGAGCAGTTAGCACATGCTCTTAATGACTTGCGCGCAGCTCCTTCTGATGCGGCACTTGAACGCATTCTTGTATTAACAAGAAATGGCGGTCCCTCTTCAGTTAAGATACAATTTGATTCTAGCATTGCTCCTATGGAAATTCGTGAAGAAATTCGTGCTGATGCTGAAGAGCTGGACAAATGTATGGCTGCAGGTTGTTTTCGTTCTGCAATTATTTTGTGCGGTAGAATTTTGGAAACTGCGCTTCACAGAAAATACTTTGACATGACGGGTAATGACTTGCTTGAAAAATCTCCTGGTATTGGTTTAGGTAATGTGATTGCCAAAATGTCTGAGCAGGGTCAAAGTATGGATCCTGGTTTAGGTAATCAGATTCATTTGATTAACCAAGTGCGCGTGTGGAGTGTGCACAAAAAGCATGAGCCTTTTTATCCTTCACGCGCTCAGGCACAGGCAATTTCATTGTACACTATGGATGTTGTGCAGAAATTATGGAAGTGAGCTGAGACAAAGGTGCTGGTGAATTTTTTACTTAAACAAAGCAATCTTCTTAAACTCGATTATGTTCTGAGTAAATATGAGCTCGTTAGTTACGTTTTTAGGTGGTGGCAAGGGTACATGGGTTCCTGTGATTCAGCTAATTGACAGTCAACAATGGGAGCACGTGTTTCTTATCATGCCTCAATTTTTTGCAGATAAGTATCAAAGTAAGAGTGCGAGCGTTCACAAAATTGTGTTTGATGATACCAAGTCAGTTGTTCTTCTTGCTGAGGAGTTTCGTCAGATTTTTGAAGGCAAATTATTTGGGGATGTTGGTTTTTGTTGCATCTCTGGCAGTGGGGTTGAGCACATGGCTGCATTGTCAGCATTACTTAAGTCTGGTGGTGGCATTCGCCTGATCATGTTTTCGAATAATCAAGTGATTGAAGTTTGAGAGAGTGCGTTGCTTACTTTTTTTGGCTCACATACACTCGATACCCGCTTTGTTTAGCTACTTGCGCAGCATTGCCAAAGACTGAAATCATGTACTTCTCAAGTTGTGCGCCACCTTTATTGTGTCGTGCAACAATTTGTAGCAAGCCTCCGATGACGAGGTGTTCTTTGCTTTGAGCAATGAGTGTTTCACACACTTTTTTTCCTGCAGTTTGCGGTGGGTTGAGAAGAATAGTGTCAAATTCTTGTGGAATATGTGCAAAACCTTCTGAAGTAATAATCTCTGCAGTGATGTGGTTCTGTATTGCGTTTTTACGTGCAAGTTTGGTTGCGCGGGCATTCACATCACTCATTACCAAAACCAGATCAGAATGTGCCTTGGCAAGGCTAATGCCTACTGGTCCATACCCACAACCTAAATCCAATACCTGCCAGGTTGGTTGTAGTGTGACATTTTCAATCAGTATTCTTGTTCCTGTGTCTATTTTGTTTGCTGAAAAAAGACTGTTAGCTGTGCTAAATGTTACGTGGTTACCCCGTAGTATTGTGGTTATTGTTCGTTCATGAAGTGCTGAAGTTGGGTGTGCAGTAAAATAATGTTCTAAAACACGTGGTTTTCTGTTCATCGACTCACAATTCCATACCACATGTAGAGGAGCTTGTCTGCTGCGCGAAGTAGTTCTAGGTCTGTTCCTGAGAGCGTGATACAGTTTTGGTTGAAGGTAATTTCTGCTGGTCCTTGAGGATTGAGAAGGATAACTGGTTGAGTAGTACTATTGCAGGTTGCGGGTTGCACTTCCAGACAGGCGTCTTGTGTTGTTTGATTTGTGGTGCAGGTAAATGTTGGGTTGCGTCCCATTGCACGTTTGAGGCTGAGTCCAAGCTCTCCTGCTGCTAAGGCAACGTATTTGTAGTTTTCCAGAATGTTAGGATCAAATGTTATCGTGATATTTTTTTGGTTCCAAGTTGTTGTGTTTATGGTTCCAGTCATGGGCACGAGTTCTATGTCTTGGGGAAAGTAACGCATTTGAAGCAGATATGTGTTTCTATCATGCTGCCACGTTGTTGTCCAAGTGTCGCCTTGTTTGGTGAACACAAAATTGTTGTAGGTTTTTTGTTCTGGTGCAGGAATTGTTTTTTGTTTGAACCATTGCCCAAAAAGAAATGCTCCCATAAGAAGAACAATCAGGATACCTATAAATATTGCAGCAAGAGTGGTTGGTTTCATGACATGACTCCAAGAAATGTATACAGTATTCTGTCAGTGATTCGTGCAACATCTGCCTCTGAAATTGCTTCTGCAATAATGCAGTTATTATCTTGACTGAATCGTGTGGTGTTTCCTTCTTGTAAAATAAGTACTGGAATTGTTGTGCTTGCATTTTTGCAGGTAATAACAGCTATATTTCCTGTTGGTTGAGTGATTCCTCTGATGATTGTTGGTGAGGAAATTTCTTGTTCAAGTCTGTATTGTGCTTCAGCAAGTGATTCAACAAGTGTTGAGTTTGGATCATAGCTTACTGCAAGAACTGGTGTTGAACTAATCAGTTGAAGTATGCTTGCATTGTCTATTCCAACATCTTGCGGTAGGAATGCGAACATGCGTTCTTTTCCCTGAACCTTGGCAGTCCATAGGTTTTTTGTGTTTTTAAATGTGTACTCATTGTACTTGACAGATAGTGTGGTATCTGCACTGCTTCCAAGCACATAACCGAGCGTGCTCATTACCATGATTGCAATGAGAAATCCTCCTGCAAACCATTGTTTTCTTGAGCCATCCATGCCATTAATACCGTCCAGTTCTTTAAATGCTTATCGCCACACAAGGCCAAAAAACATAAGTCACCACCAAATAATCAGTCAATAATCAGTTGTGTTCTTGAGAATACTTTGTAATATTTTTGTTCTGTATCAAGTTTGAGCCAGAGCGGGAATGCAACAGGATCCCAACCTTGATTTTTTTCTCTGAGCTGATCAGTAATAATTCTTCTCAAATACACTGGGCTTTTGAACAAGTGTGATTCTGGCTCAAGAGTGCTGTGAAGCAGGTCGTGCGCTACAATAAAGTGTTTTGGGCTTATGAGATACTCCACATCATTGATAACAACCCCGAGCAAACAGTGCGGGTTGTACTGTAGTCCTTGACTTGCAAACTTTTTTTCTGGTTCTTTTTTTGTTATGCTGTATTTTGTTTTTTCTGGAGGCTCTACTTGATAACTGTCAAGCAAAAACACGGCATTGAATCCTTGAAGTTTAAGCAATAGTCCTAATGCATAACTGCATTGGTGGCACGTGTTTTGAAAAGGTTGGGTGCTGAGAAGTGTGAAAAGTTCCTTAAATCCTTGTTGAGCATTACTATGGAGTTCTTGTAAGAGCGTTTCTATGATTGCATGGGGGTTTGTATCAAGTTGTGGGTGAAACCCTCCTACTTTTTCCTGAGTATACTTATCAAATAGTGTGGTGAGCTTGAAAGGTTCATGCGATTCATCACCTAAATTGGCGTTTAATGATTCTTCCATAAAACGTGCTTGCTGATGCAGTGTTTTTAATCATTGTGGTGTTTTCAAAAAAAACTGCACATCTTCTTTCTTTTTTTCTCCCATTGCTTTTTAATCTCTGGCTTCTTTTCGCCTGTTATGTTGCCGTTTCACAAGCATAAGCGTTCTCATTTTCGTGAGGAGTTTAAGACACTGAATGATATTTTTGATCTAACAAGTGAGCAGACTGTGTGGAAGCTCATAAAACAGGGTGTGATTGAGGGCTTGGAAGGTCCGCTGTCTATTGGTAAAGAAGCGAATGTGTTTCTTGCCATAACAAAAGATGATGAGCGTCGCGTGGTCAAAATGTATCGTGTGACCACATGTGATTTTAACAAAATGTATGCCTATATTGCTGCGGATCCGCGTTTTCCGAGCGTGCACAAGAATCGTCGTCAAGTTGTTTCTGCATGGTGTCAGCGTGAGTTTAGAAACTTGTTAAAGGCTCGCGAGGCAGGTTGTCGTGTGCCCACGCCTTTTGCTGCATTGAATAATGTGCTTGTGATGGAGTTTATTGGTGATGAGTCTGCAAGTCAAAAAGTGCATACTGAAGCTCCTGCACATCCTAAAACATTCTTTGATCAAGTTGTGAAAAACATGCAATTGCTTCATAAGGCGGGCTTGGTTCATGGTGATTTGAGTCAGTTTAACATCTTGAACTGTGATGAGGAGCCTGTGCTTATTGATTTTAGTCAGACAACCACGCGTGAAAATCCGAATTTTGAGGAATATCTTGCGCGTGACATCAAGAATGTAGCTGCCTATTTTGTGAAGTTGGGCGTGAAGACTTCTGAAGAACGCTTGAGAAAGAAGATTATGGTTGAATAAGTGGAATAGTTGGCGTACTCTTTCATGAGAGAAATTAACTCTCCATCTTAACAAATGAGTTTCCTACAAGCGCTCTTGTTATTGCAGTGCCAATTCGATTTCCATCATTATCAAACTGGATTTTTCCGGAAGCGCCATCCTCAGATGTTTGTTTTAGTAAAGGAATAATGCATGCTTTTTGATTCTGACACTTTTTTTCTGCATTAATTAGCAAGCGAATCGCGTCATAACTATTGTCTGCGCCGAGGAGAGGCTGAACTCCTTGCGCAACCATACGCTCCCTAAAAGAAGCAGTCATGGTTGAAGCATAATTCGTTGACAAAGTCCCATTAAGTGTTTGTCCAAGAATTGCAAGATATTTTGGTAGTTCAACCTCGATATAGAGATCTCCAAGAATTGTTGCGTTTTGAAGCACACCTAATTCCCGGAGTTGTTTGTAAAACTCAATTCTATCTTCAGTTCCCAAATGAGGCCAAACAAGCGGTGCGCCTAAGCTGTCAAGCTTGAGCAGCAACGTTCTATAGTCCTTCGTTCTTGGTTCGACCTCTTCATGAACAATAGTTCTTCCACCAAGTTCCTCATACATTTTAAGGAAAAGATTGACGTTGCGACGAGTTGCAACGCCTGTTGTTTGAACTATTGCAATGCTTTTGCTTATTGAAAATGCTATTCGCGCGTGTTCTTGCCATACAAGATCTGAGCGAGGCAAAAGCCCTAGAGTTAAATTATCATACTCTGTGGTGTTCAGATCGTTGACAAAATAGAGGTGGTCTGTAATTGGAAGAACCAACGGAATCCCGGCTTGCTTTACGTTCGGTAAGAGGGCAGGTAATACTGAAGTACAGAGTGGACCAACAATTGCATCAACGTGATCAACCTGAACGAGCTTTTGAAATGCAGTAATTGCTTTCTTTGCATCACATGAATCATCTTCAAAAAAGAGCTGTTCATCACTATTGTTCTGCGCTAAGTTAATTGCAGCTCTATTGCTGTTTCCTATTGTTGAGAAATCACCTGTTAGCGGAAGAAGCACTCCTATTTTGATATTTGTTGCTGGTACGACTGTGCAACTAGCAAGCAATAGCAGCAATAGCAAAACATAGCTGAATTCATAGCGCATAAGTTAGGTATTTCTTGGCTTTTTATTAATCTTTAGCTCTTTTTTTTAATAAACTTAGGAAAGATTAAATAGTTCTTCTTCATTTTTTTCGCATGCTTGATAAGAAAGACAAAATAATCTTTGAACAACTACTTCATAATTGTAGAACTCCGACAGTACAACTAGCTCGACTAACTCATCTTTCGCAGCCTTCGATTGTTTACAGAATTCGACGCCTTGAAAAAAAAGGCTGTATCGCAAAATATGATGCAATTATTAATCACCAACTGTTGCCCGTGCTACCTGAATTCTTCTTCGTTCGAGTGCCAAAAAAAGAATGTAAACATTTTGAACAGGAAATTGAGGAAATGTCTTTTGTGACAAGCCTGCTGCGACTTATAGACCCTATGAATTACTTTCTCTTTACGTTCATGAAAGATAAAGAACGCGAGCGTTTAGTCCAATACTTAAATAGGAAAAAGTACTTATTTTCATCATCAACCATGAAGCTCATAAAGTTTTTGCAATTCTCAGCGTTCGGAAAAATAAGTTTGACCAAAAAAAGAATGTCAAAAAGAATTCCTTTAGAAAAGAAAGACGCTCAAATCATGAATGTGCTGAGCGATGGTGGTGGTCGAGACTCCTTATTAGAAATTGCGAGGAAAACAAAGCTTACATATGATGTTGTATTGTACCGTTTCAAGCGATTGCTCAAAAATAACTACTTTCCACTATTTATTTGCCAGCCAGGATCTGCATTCTCACTTCAAACAGACATTCTTATGATAAAATCAAAAGACTTGTTCACCAAAGTCTGCGACGCACTGGAAACAACCGGAAAAGCACCATATGTTATGCAACTTGATAAAAACTTTTTCTTAACCCAGCTTTTAACAGAAAACTTCGTTGAGTTTAAGCAAGCTCTTGAATCTGTACACGAAAACCTTTCTGATTCTATTGAAGAAATGAAAGTCTACCACGTCAAAAATTGGAAGTTCATTAACAGGATTAATTATGTGCGCTTTGTTGACAAGTGAAGTACAACTGCTTCTTCATTATTTTTGTACTTTGTTTGTACTATTTGTGTTTCTGTAGTAACTTTTGTGCTTTTTCTAGAATTTGCGGTTACACTTCTCATAATATTGTCTTCACAGCCACGCTTGAGGAATAGATAACAAACAAACATTCAATTTTCCAATGCAAAGCCTTAAAAACAAGGGAGCGACTTTGGCATTGCATGGCCTTCGAGTTTAGTTATGAGCTCCGTGTTCCTAAGGACCGGATCGCAGTAATTATTGGTGCAAATGGCGAGGTGAAGAAGCAGCTTGAGCGCGCGACAAATACCTCTTTGCTGATGGATAGTCAGGAGGGTGTTGCGCGGTTTGAGAGCGATGATGCTCTTGGCTTGTTTGCCTGTCGTGAAATTGTGCGCGCGATTGGTAGGGGTTTTAATCCAGAAATCGCACAATTATTGCTCAAACAGGATTATGGGTTTGAACTCGTGTCTGTTGATGAATATGCCAAGTCTGCTGATGATGTGCTTCGCTTGCGTGGCAGGGTGATTGGTGAGGGTGGCAAGGCGCGGCGCGTGATTGAAGAATTAACTGGGTGTAATGTGTGCGTGTATGGTAAGACTGTTGGTATTATTGGTGAGTTTGAAGCATTGGTTGGCGCGCGTCGGGCTGTGGAATCATTGCTTGCAGGAAGTCCGCATGCATCAGTGTATCATTGGCTTGAGCGTCGTCGAAGAGAATTGAAAAGGAGGGAATTAATGTCATGAAAGAGCCTGTTGCTGTTGAATTAGCAAAAAAGCAGCGTGAGGTTTCTGTTGCTGAATTTTTTGAGCGTAATCGTCATTTACTAGGGTTTGATAACAAGCGTAAAGCATTGCTCACTGTTGTTAAGGAAGCAGTGGATAATAGTCTTGATGCCTGTGAGGAAGCGCGTATTCTTCCTGAAATCAAAATTGAGCTTGTTGATATGGGTAATGATCGTTTTCGTGTGATTGTTGAGGATAATGGTCCTGGTATTGTGAAAGCTCAAATTCCTAATATTTTTGCGCGCTTGTTGTATGGTAGTAAGTTTCATAGCATGAAACAGGCGCGTGGCCAGCAGGGTATTGGTATTTCTGCTGCATGTTTGTATGCTCAGCTCACGACTGGTAGGCCTGCGCGTATTGTGTCAAGGATTGCGCCGAATGAGCCTTCGCACTATTATGAATTGCATATTAACACTCAAAATAATGAACCTGAAATTATGAAAGAAGAAGAGCGTGTGTGGAAGAAAGAGCATGGTACGCGTGTTGAAATGGATATTGAAGCATCATATTTAAAGGGTGATCAAAGTGTTGATATGTACTTGAAGGAAACTGCAATAGTAAACCCGCACTGCACTCTTGTGTACACCAATCCTAAGGCTGAGCAATTGATTTTTCCTCGAGCTACAGATAAGTTGCCTAAAGAGCCTATAGAAATCAAGCCTCACCCGTATGGTGTTGAGCTTGGTATCATGCTAAAAATGGTTCGTGCAACAGAAAAACGTACACTACAGGCTTTTTTAACTAATGAGTTCTCGCGTGTTGGTCCTGAAACTGCAAAAGAGATTTGCGCAAATTCTGGTCTTACTCCTGATGTCAAGCCAGAATCTATGGAACTTGCGCATGTTGAAAAGCTCATGGAGGGTATTAAGAAGACAAAGATTATCGCTCCAAGTACTGATTGTATTGTACCTATTTCTGAAGAATTATTGGAAAAAGGTTTGAAAAAAGAAGTAAGTGCTGAATTTTATACTGCAGTGACGCGTAGTCCTGAAGTGTATAAAGGTATTCCTTTTGTTATTGAAGTTGCGCTTGCATATGGTGGTGACCAATCTGGTGATCAGTCTGTGCGTTTGTTGCGTTTTGCAAATCGTGTGCCCTTGTTATATCAACAGAGTGCTTGCGCATGTTCTAAGGCAGTGATGCAGACAAACTGGAAGCCGTATGGCATGCAGCAGAGTGGTGGTGGTCTTCCTTCTGGTCCTTTAACTGTTGCGGTGCATTTGGCAAGTGTGTGGCCTCCCTTTACTTCAGAAGCAAAAGAGGCAATTGCGCACTATCCTGAGATTTTGAAAGAAATGAAGCTTGCCTTGCAAGAATGTGGCAGGCGTTTGGGCATTTATGTGAACAAAAAACGCAGGGTTGGCCTTGAGCGTGATCGTGTGAATTTGTTTGAGCGTTACATTCCTGAAGTGGCTGACAGTCTTGCAGAATTGTCTGGTGAAAATAAAAAGCTTATTGAACAACAACTTTCCACAATGCTTGCGAAAAATAAGGAGTTTATTATCCAAAATACTGCCACTGTGCAAGAGCGTGAAGAATCTGATGATGACATCAAAATTACAGGCAGTGCAGAGCGTGATGAAGAATGAGTGATGCAAAGAAAAAACTTGAGGATTTGGGCAAGCGTATTGTGACTGAGCTTAAGAAGGGTACACAGCCCAAAATTGATGTTCCTGTGCGTGCATTGAGTAATGTTTCCTATAATGAAAAAACCAAGACCTTACAGCTTGGTAACAAAATTTCTGAGAGGTTTTTTTTTAATGTAAGTCACGTGCGTAAGTTTGCGCAAAGTATTGAAATCGCAAAAATCAGCAGGCAATTAATTGCGTTAGGTAAGCATGAAAACTTGAGAGGTGTGTTTTACATGGCAAAGCGCACCCTTCCTGGCACCAACACAAACCTCGTGGATGAACAGACTGAGTCTGATAAGGCTATTGAGGATTTAGAACTCGTGACTGACTTGTCTCGTGAGCAGTTAAACATGAATGCAAACAAGAATGGTTCTGTTGCAGGACAGGTTATTATTGAGGATAAAGGGGACACTATTGATTGGAGTAAGATGGGTTCTGGGGGCTGGAGTATTCCATCAAATGTTGAAGGTATTTCTTTCAAAAAGATTAGCGCAAAGTATGTGGTGTACATGGAAAAAGCCTCCATTTGGGAGCGCTTGCACGAGGATAAGTTTTGGGAAAAACATAATTGTATTATCATGAGCTCTCAAGGTCAAACAACTCGGGGTATTCGTCGTTTGCTGCAGCGATTAAGTAAAGAGCATAAGCTTCCTGTGTATGTGTTGTGTGACTGGGATGCGTATGGTTTTTACATTTATTCTGTGCTTAAGTTTGGTTCTATTAATCTTGCGCACATTTCTGAAAGTATGGCATTGCCTGACGCAAAATATTTGGGCATTACTGCAAATGATGTTGAAAAGTATGGTTTGAAAAAGCACTTGATTAAGATGAAAGATATTGACATTGCTCGTTTGAAACAAATTTCTGAGTATGACTGGTTTAAGAATAACAAGCGCTGGCAGCAAGAATTTAAGGCAATGAAGACTGCGGGTGCGAAAGCAGAAATTCAGGCATTGAGCGCGCGTGGCATCACGTTTATTTCTGAAACATATCTTCCTGAAAAGATTAAGAATAAGGACTGGATTGATTGAACCAGAGTGTAGGCTCTGTAGAAAAGTTTGCCACCGCCGCCTTTAAGGGCGCGCTTCCAACAGCACTAATAACGAAAGAGCGATGACTTCGTGGCTGTAGCGACTCAACACCATTCTATAAAGCTGCGCGACCGGCGCGGTGGCAGCGAGACCACAGTCGAGTTTTCTACAGAACCAGAGTGCACAAACCTTTTTATACAACAGATTGTATACGCAGTTCATGCCTGAAAGAATTTCTTCTGTTCCAAATTTGAGTTGGTTATGGAAGTTGATTGTTGCAGTATTAGTTTTTATCATTATTGTTCCTTCTATTCTCGTAATTATTCCCCCTGGAGAAGTTGGTGTTGATTATTCTGCATGGGCAGGTGTTCATCTTGATACTGTGAGATCTCCTGGTTGGAGTCTGAAATTACCTGTGGTGCAAAAAGTGTACAAAGTTCAGACTGCACGTGACACAATTAGCATGTATGGAACTCGAGAACAATGTCAACAGGATGCGCACTGTAAAGATACTGCATTACAAGTGCCAAGCAAAGAAGGTCTTCTTATCACTCTTGACATTTCAGTGTTGTATAGTGTACGCCCAGAAACAGCACCTCGTATAGTGCAGGATTATACAACAAATTATGTTGATGGCACTATTACTCCTGAAATTCGTTCTGCAGCCAGAGAAGTTACTGGAACCATGAGCATTACTGACTTGTATGGCGCGGGTAGAGAATTATTACAAACAGAAATTGCACAAAAACTTAATGAGCTCTTCAATAAAGATGGGTTTGTTCTTGAACAGGTTTTGGTGCGAAATGTTGAGTATCCTGCACAGATCAGAAATGCAATTGAGGAAAAACAGGCAGCAGAACAGGTGTCATTCAAAAAACAGTTTGAGATAGACATTGCTGAAAAAGAGGCAACTCGAAAAAAGATTGAAGGAGAAGGTATTGCAAACAACAAGATTGCTATTGCAAGAGGTGAAGCTGAATCCTTGCGTCAGGTTTCTCAGGCAATTAAGGAAAATCCTGAAGTTCTTAAGTTTAAACAACTTGAAGTGTTGCAGAAGTTGTACGAGAATCCTAACACTAAATTTATTGCGCTTCCTTCAGGACAAATGATTTTGCCTTTTGATTTTAACATGACTGCGCAGCCATAACAAAAACTCGCTGCTCGGAGCTGTCCGCGAGCTAAAGCCCACGGTTTTACGCTCATAGCCACACAGCGAGTTTTTGGGATTAAAAATTTCGCACTAAAGTGCGAGGTTTTAGACCCTGCGAAATTTTTAATAAAAAGAAACGTAAAGGAATATGTGCGTTCACACGCGCAAAGATTTATAAACAAAAACTTTGATTGAGTGTGTATGGCATTTGAGTTTGAGCACAAAACAGGTTCTGATCGCAAATGGCCTGTGAAAAAGGTTGTTGCGAGCGTTCTTCTTGTTGTAGTTATTGTAGGTATTGTGCTTTTCGTTCGTAATCAGGTGTTTAGCACTGGTGCTGCAACTATTGGTGTGAAGACTGCTGAAGCACAGAGTTTGCCTTCATTGATTCAGCCAGTCGCTGTTATGAGTGTGCAAAATCAATCATTGCAAGGAGGTCCAGTAGTTCAACAAACAAAATCAGGCATACTTTCGCTGGTGCTTGACTTGCATCAGGCATATCAAAAAAAGAACACTATTGATCAGGCGAGTCTTGTGACTCAAGTTGATACTATCGTGAAGAATGTACAGAGTAGCGCGTTGCGTCAAGCGTGGGAAACCTTGGCATTATGCCTTGCGGGGCAGTGTGCAGAGACTAATTTTTTGGAGTTTGTGCGCGTGCTTGCTTCAGAAAAAACTCAGGCAAATGGTCAATTGATTCTTGATTTTCTTGCTGCTGATACGTATTGGAATACTGAAAACACAATCAGGTTTTCTGAAGCAGTTACTAATGTGAATGCCGCAGTGCAGGGCACGAACAGTCCTGGTCTTGTGTCGGCGTGGAAAAAAACTGTTGATTGTGCTGGCAATTGTTCTGCAAAGACCAGCATCATGTTTAGCTTTTTGGAAGAATTGAGGTAGTTTTATTTTAAACTAATTCATTATGTCGAGCATGTATTGGGTTCAAACCTCTTCTTTGAGGAGTTTGACTATAGTGAAGGTCATAATTATTTGAGCAGCACCATGACCTTCACTATTAGGGGAAGACACACTGTTTTTGATCATATATTTGTGTCTTCAACTATAGTTTTGAGAGGTTATTCAAACTTGCCTATAGTTTAATTGGTTCATACGTGGCTAACCCAAGCATTTCTTCAAGTTTAGAATGAAGTAGATTTAGTGTATTTTGTGCAGTTCCTGCTTTTCTACATTGAATTTGAGCATCTATGGCCATTGCCTGTAAACGTGCTTTTATCTGAGCTGATGACTGGACTGAATTTCGTACGAAATATGCAAGAATACGTGCCAAATTTTCTGTATCCCGATATGCACGAGTGTTAAATCCTTCGGTACCGAGGCAGGGATTTATTTTACGAGAATAACTTGATGAAAGTCCAATTGAAGAAAATGATGCAGTGCCAAAATCAATGAGTTTTGCCTGTTCTTCATAAAAAACTATGTTTGATTCTCTAATATCATTATGGTTCACTCCTTTTTCAGTACATATTTTTACGCAATCAAGAACTTGAAGGAATGCGACTAGGTTTTTTCCTATATTCCCTCTAAAAATGAGGTTTCTGGCATCAGTACCAAGATCCATAACAATAAATTTGTGTCCTTGATACTCACCAGTTGAATGTATTGCAAGACTTGCGCCTGAATTTTTCAAGAGAGTGTATGCAGCTAGTTCTGTGTTATACTGTTTTTCTTGTTCACATACTTTGCAGGCAAAGAATTTATTTTTGCATTGTGCTTCATATACCTCAGAAAAGCTTCCTTCACCAATACATCGTAGGAGCGTGTACTGCTCAATAACTTTTCCAACAAGATCTTCTTCAGTCATAAAAAAAAGTGAGCAGATACGTATAAAAAGTTACGCATTGCCTCGCCAAAAAACTTAAAAAAGAAAAAAAGAATGTTTTATGCGTCTCTGACTCCGCCTTCTTCTACTTGGAATATTGCTTCGCTTTCTGCAATATTGGGTGCATCAACCATTTTTGCTACGCGAGTTCCTTTTTTGCCTCTGCGTAAGTACACTCTATATGTGCTGTTGTGTGCAACTATGTGTCCTCCTATGGCTTCTGTTGGGTCGCCAAAGAAGGTGTCTGGTTTTGCCATGACTTGGTTTGTGACATACACTGCAAGGTTGTACGTGTCTGCGAGTTTCATGAGTGCATGCATGTGCTTGTTGATTTTTTGTTGGCGGTCAGCAAGTGTTCCTCGTCCTATGAATTCTGCTCTAAAGTGTGCCATGAGGCTATCCACAACCACGAGCTTGATTGGCAATCCTTGTTTTTTTATGAGGTCTTCTATTTTTTCTGCAAGTAATGCTTGATGGTCGCTGTTGAATGCTCTGGCAACTTTAATGTTTCTGAGCACTTCTTGAACGTCCATTTTGAGGTTGTTGGCAATTTGCACTATGCGTTCTGGTCTGAACGTGCTTTCTGTGTCTATGAAGACTGCCATGCCTCCTGCGCCACCTTTTTCTACAGGTAATTGGCACCTAACTGCAAGCACGTGGGCTATTTGGGATTTTCCTGCACCATATGCGCCAAAGGCTTCGCTTATTGCTCCTGTTTCCACGCCTCCACCATACAGTGTGTCAAGGTTTTTGCTTCCTGTGGTTATTTTTATGCATTGCTGTCGTTTTTTGAGAAGTTCTTCTCCTGAGCTAAATTCCATTTCTAGGTTTGCACGAGCTATGGCTATGACTTTTTTTGCAGTGGCTTCGCTCATTTCTGTTGCCCCAACAAGTTCTGCTGGTGTAGCAACTGCCATGCTCATCAAGCTTGTGTAGCCTGCTTGCATGAGTTTTTCTACGGTCGCGGGACCTATGCCTGGTAGTTCATCAATGCTTTGAATTTTTTTCTTTTCCATGATTTTTTCTGTGATTGGTTCGTCTAATTCTTGTTCCATGTTGTCACCTTTTTGTTCTTCTTCTCTCATCTTTTTTAGGGTAATGAAAACAATAATAAAAAACTTATGCTACTAAAGGCATTCTTGTAAGTCCTGAAGCACTCGTATTTGTCACAGATTGATGAACTTCTGGACTGCTTTCTTGGTTTGTGTTCGGACTTTTGAGTGCTGCGTACTCAAATGCTTTGCCTAACACCATGATTGCTTTAGGCAAGTCTGTAACATTAAGGCTGTTGGTGCTTTTCCAGTTGCCTTCTTTGTCTTTGTAGCGTTTGTCAAAGCTCACGTTGTGGAAGGTTTTTCCATCTTTGGTGTTTGCCCATACTGTTGCGGTGATTCCGCCTGCGCTGTATTTTTGTTCTGGATTCATGGTTTGTTCTCCGGTACAGATTCATGTTACAGTTCGGAAATACACCATTTGTGCGTTCACGACGGGACTATGTCCACCTGTGTTCGCGGTGGTGGTGTATTTCCGACACATGAAAGGGATGGTGTCGTCGTGGGTGTGAGGGCACCTCACGAACAACAAAGTATCATAGTGCAACTTGTTTATATGCATCACGCGTTCTTGTCCAGTGTCCAGTGAGGCTTGAATTTCTTTTTTCTTGCAGCAAAACACACTTTTTCAAGATTATCAAAACACAATCTGTTAAATGATTTAACACCTAAAGATTCATCAACCCACAATATTACAAAATTAACACCTAAAGATTCATCAACCCACAATATTACAAAATTAACACCTAAAGATTTATATACCCTAAATGTTAAATCGCTTAACAGCATGCATGCACGAGAATCAAGAGTAAGAGAAATCGCTATTCTGCAGTCTCTTTACGCACAGAGGCAGTAATGGTCGTGAGTGTTATTCTTGCGTATTCCACCACGCATTTGGCGCAAAAAGATAAGGTTCGTTTTTATTATGCGCTTAAAGGTCGTGACGGTAAATCAGGAATAATCAAGTCCTATCATATTGAACAATTGGGCAAGACTGTGCTGTTTGTTCCTCAAGAGTTTGCCAAAAAAACTGAAGATTTCTTGGTGTATTGGAAGTGTGGGTTTAAGAAAAAGAAGGTGGTGGTCCAATGATAGTTCCACCTCGTTCTCAGGATCTTCCAAGAGTGTTGCGCAATCCTGTGCGTGTCTCTTTGGCATACTTCATGATTATTCTTGCCATAGTTTCTGTTGCATTGTTTGCAACAAATCAATTACCTACTGGCAAGATTGTTGTTGATATTGGCGCACCTTCTATTGGCCTTCCTGAATCCGCAAATGAAACAAACATAACCAACAGTACCTTGGCGTATGCAAACTACACTGTCAATCAATCGCATAATAACTCTGTAAACACTTCTCCTGAGACTGTTGTGTTCAATGAAACTCTTGCTCAAAATAAGACACTGAATGAACCTATTCAGGACACGATAAATAATAGTGTTATCCTGCCTGCGCCAGAAAAAGTTCAAACAACCATTGCTATTGCGGATAGCTCAGCCATTCCTGTGAACATTCAGGCAGCACCTAATGTTGGCATTGTGCTTGTTGATCCAACTATTGCAAATAATACGAACACCACCAACAGCACAATTCCAGTAAATATCAGCCTGACCAATGCTCCTGACTTGTATGAGTTTGTGTGGAATTGGAATGCAACTAATTTCACATGGTATAATGACTTGCGTGCCTGGTATGATTTTGATAATATTACTGACTTTGGTGAAAACGGCACATTGCTTAAGGATAATTCTCAAACAGGCAATCTTTCTCTAGGTACGAGCACGTCATGGACTTCTGCGGGCAAGTATGATGGCGGGCTTAGCTTGAATGGCAATGGTTATGTTGCGCTGGGCAACAATCCTCAACTTGATCTTAGCAGTAGCTCATTTACTATTGAATTATGGGCGAAGTGGAATCAAACAATAATACCGGGTAATTGGGGTGCGGCAATGCTGGCGCTTGGAGGCTTTACGGAGACTTTTGTTATTGCTGGAGGTGGTATTCAGAGCAATGATACTGATAAATTGAGTGTGGTCATCAATGGCAACCTATACTCCAAAATAGGTCAAAGCCTTAATGACTCAACATGGCATCATATTCTGGTCACCAACGACAGTGGCACGCTCAAAGTCTACATTGATGGCCAAAGCAAAGCAATGACCAATGACGGCACCCCAGGATTCAGCACCACAGTCAACCGCATCGGAAGCCAAAACGTAAACTTCGACAACTTCAACGGCACCATCGACGAACTACGAATCTACAACAAAAGCATGAATCGTAGTGAGGTTTTGCAGCATTACCTGAGTAATTTGAAAAAGGTTGATAATTCAAGTTATAATTTCTATGCTCAAGAAGCTTCTCTTCAAGACCCAACCTACACCTACTTTGGGTATGCTAAAGATTTGTTAGGTAATGAGAACAATACTGGCACACGAAACGTGTTTGTGACTAATGAGCTGGGTATTTCTTTTGTTGTGCCTACAATAAATAATGCCACAAATACAACAAATGCTTCATTCCCCATTAACCTGAGCATTACAAATGCTTCTGATTTGAAGTCTATTATGTGGAATTGGAATAACACGAATTACTCAGTGTATGATAAGAATTTGGTGTTGATGATGAATTTTGATAATGTTAGTGCAGTTGGTGATAATTATCCGTATTTCGCAGATAATAGTCAATATAGTAATACTGCTCTAGCATTTGGTGTTGCATTGAGTGATGTGAGTGGGAAGTATGATCGCGGACTTAATCTTGATGGCACTGGTTATTTGGCATGGACTCCGGGTTATATTCCAACACTGAATTTGAGTTCGAGTGCGTTTACGATTAGTTTGTGGGCCAAGTGGAATCAAACAGAAACAATTAATGGCTATGGCACTGCAATGCTTAGCCTTGCGGGCTTTACTGATACGTTCGTGATCGCAGGAGGCAATAGTGGTGGGAATGATAATGATAAAGTGAGTGTGGTCATCAATCGCTACCTATACTCTAAAATAGGTCAAGGGCTTAATGACTCAACATGGCATCATATTCTAGTCACCAACGACAGTGGCACGCTCAAAGTCTACATTGATGGCCAAAGCAAAGCAATGACCAATGCGGGCGAACAAGGATTCACCAGCACAGCCAACCGCATCGGCAGAGATGGAATACCAGCCAACTTCAACAACTTCAACGGCACCATCGACGAACTACGAATCTACAACAGAAGCATGAACTCCACAGAAGTGCAGCAAATGTATTGGTCTAATCTGAAAAAGACTGCTTCTGATCAGTTCTTACTTTTTGTGCAGCCTGAAGAGTTAGCTGGTCAGCAATATAATTATAGTGCGCAAGTTGAGGATACAAGCACTATTCCTATGAAGAACAATACTGGCACACGAAACGTGTTTGTGACTAATGAGCTGGGTATTTCTTTTGTTGTGCCTACAATAAATAATGCCACAAATACAACAAATGCTTCATTCCCCATTAACCTGAGCA
>JAHFOI010000047.1 GCA_023266895.1 Candidatus Woesearchaeota archaeon | reverse complement strand
ATACGTCAGAGCATAAATAAAAAATGTGAGCAGATATTGATATGAAGAACAATTCAATAACACCCTTTCAAGCATTTGATGATCAAAAAAATAACCTCTTAGAACTACACTCTCAACTAATGCTTGATAAGCAGAACGAGATGCCTGAAAAAGATACTCCTCCTGAACTTGAAGAAATTGTTGATATAGAACTGACAGATACTCTGGATGAGCCTGCGCTAGATGAAAAAAATTCGCGACTTTGGGACCCTGTTCAAGCCTATATTTGTGTTCTACAAAAACACCCCATCTTAACTCCAGCTCAAGAAAGAAAAACCTTAGAGAAGATGGTTCATTCTCGTGAAGCGTGCTTTTTCGTACTTACTTCACAGCCTTGTGCTGCAAGAATAATTGCAGACATTATTTTATATCAACGAAACAAATGGAGAGCACCTAATTCTTACGAACAAGAAAAACTCTTTGTTTTTGCAAAAAAAATCTTGCGAATGGTTAATCTTGCTGAGAAAGCAGGTAATCCAACCAAAAAAAGAATAGGATCTGAACCTGCATGCTCTGATTATCAAAAAAAGCTTATTAGAGCATTTGCACAGAAACAACTTCCTCCAGCAATCACGAGCTTAGCACTTCAAGAATTATTTCAAAAAAAAGACTCAGAAAAAAAGATTCCAGAACGCGCGCAGTTCCATTACCAGCGTTATCAGGAGTCAAGAGAAAAATTGTTTTACAGCATTGCGCGCATGGTTTTAGGAAAAGCTATGAAAACTGCAAAAAAATTTGGATATGCTGAAGAAGTCTGTCTTGAGCTCATTCAAGCAGCAAATGAAGGCGCACTCACTGCCATAGAACGTTTCAAATTAGAAAAAAACTGCAGACTAAGCACCTATGTTATGTGCTGGATTACACAGCGCATAGGAAATGCCTGCAGGCATCTGACGTACCAAAAAACAGGGCAATCTGCAACAAAATTTGGTGACTACAAAGAAGCACTACATAAATTAACTCAAGAAAAAAAAAGAAAGCCACACGCTCAAGAAATTGCTGATGAAATGCAGATTTCATTGCAACGGCTTGAAGCAGTTATTAGGGGAAATTCAAAACCTCTTTCATATGATGTGCAATTTGGTAATTCTGATGACACACTCGTCACTACTCTTGAGAGTCCTTTAAAAACAACTCTTTCAGCTCATCAGCCAGAACTAGTCTGGAAAACAGTTCGTTCTATTCTTTATGAACATTTCTGTAATGGAAGCAACACGCCGTGGAATAATAAACGCGCAGAAAAACATTATAAAGTACTTTATCAAATTTATGCAGGTTCGCTAACCTTAGAAGACGCAGGTAAATTGCAAGGATTTTCAAAACAATGCGCGGCTCAAATTAAAGAAAGAGCATTAAAAATACTGCGTGATTCACCAAAATATCTTTCTCAACTTAAACAGTTTCTGTAGTTTTTATTTAGAGGAGTTTGATTTAATAACCCATCAAAACCAGTCAAACTCCTAAAGAAGAGGTTTGAATCCAGCATATACTCACTGACAAAAATTTTCATACAATAAGTGTCAGTTCGTAATAGCGAATGACAGCTAACTGCTGAAAAAGTATGTTATTTGCTATAAAACAAGGTTATTCAAACCTCTCTATAACAATCTTTAAAAGAAAGCATTGCTAGCTCTTTCTTATGGACTATATATCAATTGCTGATGCCATGAAGCAAGGCAAAGGAATTGTCGCGCTCAGAGGATGGTGTTATCGAGAACGCAAAAGCGCAGCACGAGCATTTGTTGTGGTGCGCGATGATACAAACATTATTCAATGCGTCATAGAAAAAGCAAGTGCAGATCCAGAAACATGGGTAGCTGCAGAAAAAATCTGCATAGAATCAAGCCTTACAGTGCAAGGAGAAATTGTGCCAGATGCACGCGCACCAACAGGTTTTGAGCTGCGCGTGAGACGTCTTGAAATCATTCATCTTGCAGAACGATTTCCTATCACAAAAGATCAAAGCACAGAATTTTTGCTTGATGTCAGACACTTATGGATTCGCTCACGAGAACTCACTGCAGTGTGGAAAGTAAAATCTCAAGTTCTTGCTGCAGCACGCGACTTTTTCTCCCAAAAAAAATATTACGAAGTAACACCACCCATAATTACAGGAAGTAGTTGCGAAGGAGGAAGCACCTTGTTCTCAATCAAGTATTTTGAAGAAAAAGCATTTCTCAGCCAAAGCGCACAACTCTACTTAGAAGCAATGATCTACAGCCTGAAACGAGTGTATGCACTCACCCCAAGCTTTCGCGCAGAACCAAGCAAAACAAACAGGCATTTAACTGAGTACTGGCACTTAGAAGGAGAAGAAGCATTCATGAACTTTGAACAACTACTTCAACTAGAACAAGAACTTGTATCACACATTTGCCAATGGGTTGCAACACACTGTGCTCAAGAACTCAAGGTGCTGGGCAGAAATCCAGAAGAACTCAAAAAAATAACATTACCATTTCCTTGCATAACCTATACTGAAGCAATAGAACTCTTACACAAGGATGGCATAGAAATACCCTGGGGCAAAGACCTACGCACCATAGAAGAAGAAGCACTCATGAAACACTATGATAAGCCATTACTTGTGACACGATACCCAAAAGAAATCAAAGCATTTTATATGAAAGATGATCCCTCAGACAGTCGCGTGGTGCTCTGCTGCGACATGCTCGCACCAGAAGGGTATGGAGAAATCATAGGAAGCAGTGAACGAGAAACAGATGTCAACATACTCATTAACAAACTCAAATGTCAAGGAGAAAAAATAGAACACTACCAATGGTATTTAGACTTACGACGCTATGGAAGCGTACAACATTCAGGATTTGGACTCGGCATAGAACGCGTTGTCCGCTGGATATGCAAACTAGAATCAATACGCGACGCAATACCATTTCCCAGAACTATCAAACGCATGACACCATAAGGTTCTCAGAACAAGCATTTTAATACCTTCAAAAATAACCATGAACAAAACAAACCATGATAGAACAACTTATCACAAACTGGCTCACACAATTTGCCTACCTTGCACTCTTTCTCGCAATTATTGCAAGCACAATCGCAATACCCATACCTGAAGATATTGTACTCTTAGTTGCAGGATACCTCGCAGCAAATCACTTGCTTAACTTATGGGCCGTAATATTAGTCTCCTTGCTTGCAGTCATTCTTGGAGACAACACAGGATACTGGCTTGGCAGAAAAGGAGGCGGATTCTTACTTGAACGATTTATTAATACAAACATACAAACCTGGGTGAAAAAACACTACAGGAAACATGGCCCCAAAACAGTTTTTTTCTCACGATTCATGACAGGAATACGCAACCTTTTCCACCTCACTGCAGGAGCCTCAGGCATGAAGTGGAAAACTTTTTTTATCTATGATCTTCTTGGGGCAATCATTGCAGTACCACTTGTTATAGGAATAGGATTTGTGTTTGGCAAATACCTGGGTCACATTACATGGATAATTACTACCCTGGATAGCATCTTGCTGTATGGTCTGCTGATATTTATCTTACTTCTCGCACTTTTTGCATGCGTATTCCGCGAACAAGCAAAAACATTTGTGCTCACCAAAATACTTCACAAAAAAATAAAAAACAAATTAGAACAACAATGGTATTATCGAGTAAAGTGAACCCAACGCAGCATCTTTTTTAAAAATGAAGTTTTAATGGAATATTTTTTTTTGGGGGGGTGGGGGCGTAGCTTATTTCACTTTGGAATTATCACTTGCTCAAAACGAGTGCGGTCATCAAATAGTTCAAGACTTTTTTTCACAATAACTTTATTTGCATCATACGTGAAACTTGCACGCACGTATTTTTTGTCAAGAACTGGAGGAAGCCAAAAACCATCAGACGCCCACATTTTGTCAAGCGGTAGGTGATTTATGCTAAACCACGTAGGACTCATTTCATCAGATTCTACAGGCTCACCAACCCAATCATGTATCAAGTACACTCTTGTGCGTTGATCCCACTCAGGCTTGTGCGGAAAATCATACAAAAGCTCAGCAACAAAAAACAATTGCTTAGGATTCACTTGCACACCAGATTCTTCAAAAAGCTCACGACACGCAGCATTTTCCCAAGACTCATCAGCACGCTTTTTACCGCCATACCCATTATGGTTACCCATGCCAAAGCCACGCTTTTTCATAGGCAAGTAAATACTGTCTTCACGAACCAACAGGCAAATAGTTGTTGAAAGCATAACTACTCATTCCTCCACACTTTTTGTTTTACTTTTTATTTTCTGCAGGCGCACTGCTATTTTTCATTAATCGCTCCATGATTTTAATGATTTTATTCTCAAAATCAACAACTTTCTCACCATCCTGACGCTCAATATCAAGACACAACATCACACTCGCAACAAGAACAGGATCATGCTCTTTATCCTGCCAGACAAGAGCGCTTGACTGTTGCGCAATCAATTGCTGTTCCATGACCTCAATAGGTTGAGGCGCGAGCACAACCTCCTCAAATTCCTTAGAAGACAATCCTGCAGTGCTACGCAAAATAATACGCGCAGAAGAGCCCTCAAGAACACGCTGCCAATTTATGTCAGAAGGAACACCCTCACGAATCACGCCAAAAACGCGAATAAGCACAATT
>JAHFOI010000024.1 GCA_023266895.1 Candidatus Woesearchaeota archaeon | reverse complement strand
TGCGTATTCTTGTAAAGTATTCATTGTAGTGTTCATTTTTTATGTCTTGAACTCCATAACGCATACCACAAAATTTTGCAAGGTTTGTGCTTGCTTCGCTCATTGCAAGAATGTAATAAGCTGACAACCCATACGTTAGTGTTGTTGGGAGCTCAATAGGTACAATTCGTGCTCCTGCATTTTCCAGCCATGCTAATGCATCTTGGCATTGTTTGCTCACTCCTGGTTCTACTCCTTTTTCAAATGCTTGTTTCACAACTCCTATGGTAAGTCCTCGTACTCCTTTGCCAAGAGCTTGGGTGTAATCCCGCACTGGAATGTTTGAGCTTGTGCTATCATGAGTGTCTATTCCTGAGATTACATTCAGAACTTGTGCTGCGTCTGCAACTGTTTTTGTGAGAGGTCCTATTTTGTCAAGACTGCTGGCGTAGTCAATGAGTCCGTATCGTGATACTCGTCCATACGTTGGGCACAGTCCTACAATGCCGCAAAAGCTTGCGGGTGCAACTATGCTTCCTCCTGTGCTTTCGCCGAGTGCTGCGTGAACATGTGTTGTTTTTTGTGTCCAGCCTCCTGCTCCTGATGATGAGCCACCGCATACTCTGCTTGGATCAAGAGGGTTTTTTGCTGGTTCATAGCCTTTGCCTGTGTTTGTGCCAAAGCTTCCAAATCCAAATTCATCTTGGTTTGTGCTTCCTATGATGATTGCTCCTGCGTCAATAAGTCGTTGGACTGCGGTTGCGTGAAATACTGGTTTGTAGCCTTTGAGTATTGCACTTCCTGCTGTTGTTTCCACTCCTGCGATGCAAATATTTGCTTTGATGCTTATTGGCACGCCTGCCAGAGGTAAGTTTTTTTGTGCAGGGTTACTCAGTTTTGTTTTTTTTAGTTCTGGATTTTTCGCAAGTGATAGTGCAAGGTTTCCTGCAAATGCGCTGAAGTAGCGGTATTCATCATCGCAGGCTATTGCTTCATCAAGTATTTTTTGCGTGTATTCTTCTGGACTTATTTGTCCTGCGGTAATGTTTGCAGCATGTTCTTTGATCATGAGAGTCGTGGTCCTTTGATGAATTTGTGAAGTTGTACTGCATTGCTCAGGCTTTGTTCTTGTGTAAGGCAGGGTTTTGGTGTATCTTCTCGGGTGACATTCAGCACCATGGTAGGTTGTATGCTTGGCTGGATTCCTTGAACTGGTGCTTGTTGAAGTTGTGCAAATGCTGTGAGAATGTTTTCAAAGTCTTTGGTGTATTGTGCAACTTCTTGTTCTGTTAATGCAAGCCTGCTGTTTTTTGCTACACTACGCACAAGTTCTGGAGTGATGTTCATTGAAAGAAGGGAGCAAGAGGGGTTTTTAATGATTGTGGCAAGAATTTTTTTGACAGGGTATTCTGAGTAAGGGTTTGTTTGTTTTAGGCTTTCGCGTCTCTCATCAGTTCTCGTTTGATGTGTAGTTCTTTGAGCTGGAGTTCTGTTGGTGCTGAAGGGCTGCCATCCATGGGGCATTGTGCTTTTTTGTTTTTCGGGAATGCCATGACTTCGCGTATGTCTGTTGTTCCTGATAAGAGTGCGACAATGCGGTCAAATCCTATGCCTACGCCTGCGTGGGGTGGTCCTCCATATTTGTATGCATCAAGGAGGAAGCCGAATTTTGTGCGTGCTTCTTCTTCACTGAGTCCTATCATGGTAAAGATTTTTTTTTGTAATTCTGGGTTTGTGATGCGTACGCTTCCTGATAATAATTCTGTTCCGTTAAGTGCTAAGTCATAGGTTGTGGCGTATACTTTTCCTGGGTCTGTATCAAGGTAGTGTACATCTTGTGCTCGTGGCATGCAAAAGGGATGATGTTCTGCGTCCCATGTTTGTGTTTCTTGATTCCACGAAAACAGGGGAAATTCTGTGATCCATGCAAACTTCCATAGTCCTGGTTGTATGAGTTTTTGTTTTTCTGCCACTGCAAGTCTGACTTGGCCCAGGGCAGTGCATGCTGTTTTCCATGAGTCTGCAATAAATAAGAGAATGTCATTGTTTGTTGCATTCGTTACCGTAATAAGTGCATGTTGGACTTCTGGTGAGAGATATTTTGTGATTGAGCTTTCTAGGGTGTTGTTCACGAATTTTGCCCAGGCAAGGCCTTGTGCATGGTGTGTTTTCGCAAGTGCTATGAACTGTTCAAGGTCTGTGCGTGTCAGGCTTGCACCATGTGGTACGCGCAGGCATTTTACCACTCCTTTTTTTGCGATTGCGTTCGTGAACACACTAAATGCTGAGTGTTTGACTGCTTCTGTGACATCAGTGATCATGAGCTCAAATCTCAGGTCTGGCTTGTCTGTGCCGTACGTGTCCATGGAATCTTTGTAACTTATTCTGACAAAAGGAGTGGCCAGTGTGTGTCCTGCTTCTTTCCAGAGTGAGTGCATGATTCCTTCCACAAGTGTGTAAATGTCATCTGGTGTGCAAAAGCTCATTTCTAAATCTATTTGCGTGAATTCTGGTTGTCTGTCTGCACGTAGGTCTTCATCACGCAAGCATTTTGCGAGTTGGAAGTATCTGTCCATTCCTGATATCATGAGGATTTGTTTGTATAATTGTGGGCTTTGAGGTAGTGCATAAAACATGCCTGGGTTTACCCTGCTGGGCACGAGGTAATCACGTGCTCCTTCAGGTGTTGGTTTGACAAGGAGTGGTGTTTCTATTTCTATGAATTGTTGGCTTGTGAGAAAGGTTCGTGCTGCCATGGCAAGTTTGTGGCGTAGTATGAGTCGTTGTTGCATGACTGGTCGTCTGAGGTCAAGGTATCTGTACGTGAGTCTAAGTTCTTCTGAGGCAATGATACTGTCTTCTATTTCTATGGGTGGCACTTCTGCTTTGTTCAGAATTTCTAATGCGTCTGCGATTATTTCTATTTCTCCAGTGTGGAGTTTTGGGTTTGCCATGCCTGGAGCTCGTGGTCGTACCATGCCTTGTGCGCGTAGCACCCATTCTCTGCCTAAATGTTCTGCTATTTTGTGAGCATTGAGGTTGTGTTTTGGGTCAAAAACAAGTTGTGTAATGCCATACCTGTCCCGTACGTCTATGAAAATAATGCCTCCATGGTCTCGTCTGGTTTGCACCCAACCGCAGAGCGTAACAGGTTTTTTGACGTCTTGAATTGTGAGCTCTCCGCACGTGTGTGTTCGTAGCATGAGTTAAGAACTGCAAGAGTTTATTTATAAAGCTTGCTTGGGAAAGATGATCTTGAAAAAGTATAGCACTGCCGCCTTCTGGCACGAGCGTTCTTTGCCGAAAATTGTGCATGAGCGATGACTTCGAGGCTGTAGCGAATTTAGGATAGGTATTGCAAAGCGAGTGCGGCGCAGTGCTATTGAGCGAAGCGAACTTTTCAAGATCACCTTGACAAAAAAGGTGTTGTGTAAAGATGTTTATTGCTCTGGCAAATCTTCAGCAATAAGGTGTTCATAGAGTTCTTCTGCATTGTTCACACATGCAGTTGGCAGTACACCATTCAAGATTCCATTACCCCATTTTGCAAAATACGTGCGTGCTCCAACTGATTTGCCTGCAGTGATGTCTGAAGGTCTGTCGCCAGTCATAGTTGCGTTTGTGAAAAAGTGTTCACCTATTGCATAATGTATAGGATCTTCAAGCAAATGCTTCGGCAAGGATAATTCTAATGCAGATCTAAGCATGGCTTGCTTAGATGGTTTAAAAAATTCTGTTTGCCCAAACACATGCGTGATATATTTGCTCAAGCCTGTGGCTTTCAAGAATTCTCGCACCATGTCTTCTCGAGCAAGTGTTGCTATAGAAACTTGATGTCCTAATGTTGATAATCTTTCAATGAGACCATACATTCCTGGCACATATGCGTTTTGTCCTTTAGTTCTTATTTCTTTTTTGAGTTCCTCTCCATAAAAATGCCAGAATAATCTGTCAGCTGTAGCATGAACCTCTTCATGACTTCTGTCAGGTAATACTTTTTCAAATCGTTCTTTTATTGGTGTCCAGAAATTCCCTGTTTTTTCAATAGTTTCTTGTTCTTCATTAGTCATAACTATACCGATTGCTTTGCAGTGTTGAGTGTATGCTGTGCGTACAAATCTTCCGCTAACAATTGTTCCGTCCCAGTCAAAAAAGTGTATTGTCATGTTACTCTTTCATTTTGATTTTGAGTGCGAGTTCTTCGAGTTTTTCTAATGAGTATTTTATGCTGTCAAACTTTCTTCGTACTGGTGTGTTTCTGAAGTCAAAGAGCATGAGTTCTTCATACAGTGCTCCCACAACTTCTTTGATTTCTAGTGCTGTTGCATTATCGCCTTGAATTACACTGTTGACTGCTTTGCGAACAAGTTCTCCTACTGTGTCGCACAATCCTGCAAGGTATGTTTCTGGATCCAGTCCTAATTCTCTGGCAAGAGGTATTTTTTTTTGGGTGAGGTAATGATAATAGCATTGTGCTTCTGCGTATTCTTCAAGTGCTTCTGCGTATGTGCCTGTGAGAAGTAGTGTTGGTTCTTTGTTGCACTTGTTTCGGATGGTGTCAAGTATTTTTTTTGCATCACTCAATTGTTTTTGCGCTGTGCTAAGCTCATTGCGATGCAAGGAATAAATTGCTGCTTTGCTGAGCTTGAGTGCATCTCTACTGTCTTTGATGGTGTGCTCGCGTAGTACGTCATATTCTTCAACTTGTTTGCGTAGTTCTGCAAATCCTTGCTTGTCTATCATACATAAGAAAAGGAGTGTGTTGCTTTTAAACATGGTGGGAGGATTTGAACAAATATTTTTTAGAATGAGTATTCTTTGTTATCAAACATACACTTTTCCTGCAGCATGTTCTTGTTCAATAAGGTCATCAATGAATTGCTGTGCTCGTTTTTCAGTAATTTTGCCTGTGATGCCTGCGAGTTCATTAAGTGTTGTTTGCATGCTTTTCAAGGCATACTTTGGTTCTCTGCCTCCTCCTTGGGAAAATTCAAGCATGCTATCAAAGCAGATTGGTCTAATAAGCTGATTTGAAGGCTCGAGTCCATATGAACTCCAACAACGCTCTTTATCACAAAAAACATAAATGTCTTCAACCATTGCTTTTCCTTGACTTGTTGCAATAGATAGTTTTTGTGCAGGCGCTTTGCAATGGAGGCAAGTTCCTTTTGGAGTAAAGTTATTGAGTGCAAATCGTACGCGTTCTGTGTCTTTGCGCAAATCAGTTCGTTGAATGCCTTTATTAGAAATCCATATTAGCCACTGATAATCTTTCAGTCCTATAACTGCTGAACTGTGACCTGCATATCTACCGAACGGAAATTTGTCATGCATAACACCACTTGTTTCTTGCTATTTTTAAGTCTTGAGAAGTACGAAGTGCTTTTGAGAGGTATGACTCTTATTTTTGTGCTATCTTCCAGAATGCATCAAAGTATGTTTTGAAGCTTTGGACTGAATTAGTTTTTCTTTTTTTGCAGAAACTTTTTCAGATATGTCTGAATTTGTGCAAACGAATCAAAAGTTTTTACAGCACCTTTGAGTTGTGAATGTTTATAAGAAGTAGTGATCGCGATACTTTTTAGTCCTGCTCGCTTTGCTGCCAAAACTCCTGCCACAGAATCTTCGATAACGAGAATATTTTCTTTTTTGAGTTTGAGCTTCTTTATTGCGATGCTGTAAACTTCAGGGTCTGGTTTTGAGCTTTGAACCTCTTCTCCTGTAACAAGCACGTCAAATACGTTTTGAATGCCAAGAATACGCAGAGTCTCCTTAACCAAAAAACGCTTAGTTCCTGTTGCAACACACAAACGCAAACCTTTTTGCTTTAAAAAAAGAATAATTTGTGTTATTCCTTTGATTGGTTTAGAAAATAACTGAATGTTTTTTAACTGATCTTTTCTTCGTTCTTCAGAAATAGAAAGAATTTGTTGATCAGAAAGTTTTTGGCCAAATTGTTCTTTCAAAAAATATCCTGTCTTCTTGCCAATCATTGCACAAAAATCCTTTTTTGATAAGGAAATGTTGTGCCCCTGCAAAATGGTTCTGAGTCGCTCAAACTTCACTCGCTCAGAATCAACAATCACACCATCAAAATCAAATATAACTGCTTGTAGAGTCATAAAAGTTAAAAAAGATGCGAAGCATAAATAGTTATCTAAATCTTTCTGCCAAGTGTGTTAGTGTCATGACATACTCTGGGCTTACCTGAACAATTATGTCTGAAACAAGTTTTGTTGGTTCAACAAAGAGCTTGTAGTCAGGCTGTACTGCTTTAAAAAGCGCAAGTGCCTGCTCAAGAGTATAGCCCCTTTCTTTGACATCTCGTGTTATACGACTCTTTATCTGGGTCTCATCTGGTGCATCTAAAAAGAAGGAAACATCATAGAGTTCTTTGAGTTCAGGATAAAGAGTAGTTACTCCTTCAACGACAATTACTTTTTTGGGAGTTATAGCTTCCTCTGGCAATAGTTCTCCAGTTTGGTGATCATATTTTGGTTTCAGTGATTCCTTTTCTGAGCAGTTTACGAATGACAGTGCTTCTGTCCTCTTCCTGCTGCTCTGACAAGCCTGTTATTTGTGCCAGTGTATCTTCATCCATTCGAACTGCAACAATAGTCATTTTTCTACCTCCAATTGTATCTTGTCCCTCCTGCTTATTTTTTCACAAATTCAACGTTCTCAAGAGTTCTAAATCCTTCATCTCCTGTGAGAAATGCACTTCCTACTCTTTTTGCAACTATATAGCCGATTGCATCAGGAATTGATAGTCCTTTGTGCGCATGTCTAAAGGTCATTGCGCTTTTCACATCTTCAACAAGTACTGGAACAATGCATTCTGCATATTTTTCAGTTATTTCATCAGCACGCAAGTCACCAAATTCTTTTTTCAAGCAATAATTAAGTTCTGCAATATTAAATATTGTTGTTATTCCAATAACTTCTTGGTATTTTTTGTAGGAAGGATTTCCTCGTAAAAATTCAAAGATTGCGTATGTGTCCAAAAAGATAGTGTTATTCATCCCAGCCCGTCTTGTCTAAATCTTTGAGCAATTCTTTTGTTGATCTTTTTATTTTTATGATCCCAAAAGTGTTTTTAAGAGGGTTTTTGTTTTTGAGAAACATGATTTTTACAGTATCACCAGGTTTTAATTTTTCTTCAAGCACTGTTTCTCGCGGAATAATAATTCCCATACTATTGCCCCATTCTCTTAGTTGTGATTCTACTTCAATCATAAATTAGATAAGTATAACTCAATATAAAAATGTTTCGTTTACTCAACCACAATTCCTGGCTTTCCAGGTAATGCGTGGCTTGCTTTTTGTTCTTTACTATTTTGTTCTTTCACAACAATCAATTGGCAGTTGAATTGTTTTTGCAAGAATTCTTTGTTTGCTTCCAAAGCTTTTACTTCGGTTTTTTGTCCGA
Organism: Candidatus Woesearchaeota archaeon; assembly: GCA_023266895.1. Classification (GTDB taxonomy): domain Archaea; phylum Nanobdellota; class Nanobdellia; order Woesearchaeales; family ARS49; genus JAHFOI01. The sequence goes on along the minus strand of JAHFOI010000024.1, from coordinate 11,898 downwards.
GTATGTGTTTGGGTATCATGCCTGGTTCTTTCATGAGTTTTGGCAGGAGTTTCATGATGTGTTCGCCATGTTTCTTTAATTCTGTTTGCATGATTGTTTTGATAATATCTCCTTGGTTTTTGCTTGCAGTATAGGCGTTTCTAAATGTGGCATAGAAGGTGTGTTTCCACTCTGCTGCTGTAATGAGGGTAATTTTTTTGGGTTGTATTTTTGTGAGTGCAATAATTCCTTGAATATCTTGGCTTGTTTTTTCTATAAGTTCATCAACAGATTCTAGTTCTGGCTTTATTTTTTTCAAATCAAATACTGGCCATTTTTGTGTGCATGCAAAAGCCTTGTTGCCTAGCAGTTCCCAGAGTTCTTCTGCTGTGTGTGGCACAAAGGGGGTGAGTAGTAAGACATATCTGTCTAAAATATTTTTTGGCACGTTTTCTTTTTTGTCAAGCGTGTCTGCAAAGCTCACGAGTTCTATGATTGCTTTGTTTAAGTCAAAGGCTTCTAAGTAGTCTGTAATTTTTTGAATAAGGCTGTGCAGTCTGCTTTCTAGTTCTCCATCTTTTGTTTCACTTCTTTTTTCGACAATGCTTGCCACGCGCATGAGAAAGCGGTATGATCCATTTGCGCCTTCGTCGCTCCACTCAATATCTTTGCCAGGGTGTGCCACAGTGAGCATAAAAAGTCGCGCGGTGTCTATGCCCCATGATTGTTCTACATCTTCTTGACTGACTATATTGCCTTGGCTTTTGCTCATTTTCGCGCCGTCTTTGCATACCATTCCTTGATTAAAGAGTGCAGTAAATGGTTCTCCAAAATTGAGCATTCCTAAATCTCGTAAGACTTTGGTGAAGAATCTTGCATACAATAAGTGCATGACTGCGTGTTCTGCTCCGCCAATGTATTGGTCTACTGGCATCCAGTACTTGACTTTTTCTAGATCAAACGCGCCTTTTTTGTTTTTGGGGCTAATGTAGCGTAAGTAATACCATGAGCTGTCAACAAATGTGTCCATGGTGTCTGTTTCTCGTCGTGCTGGTTTCTTGCACACGAGGCATTTTGTGTTCAGGAATTCTGGTGTGTTTGCAAGAGGGTTTCCTTTGCCTGTAAATGCTGCTTGTTCTGGAAGCATGACTGGTAATTTTTTTTCTGGCACAGGAACCATGCCACAAGTATCACAGTACACTATTGGTATGGGTGTTCCCCAATATCGTTGTCGTGAGATAAGCCAGTCTCTGAGTTTGTACTGCACTGTTTTCTTGCCTAGTCCTTGTTCTGAAAGCCATGCCTGAATTTTTGGTATTGCGTGTTCACTGATTAAACCATTGAATTGCGCTGAGTTGATGAGGACTCCGTAATCTTCAATAGGTTGTGATGTTTCTTTGCCGTCTTTTGCTTTAAGCACGATTTTGAGTGGTATGCTATACTTTTTAGCAAATGCATAGTCTCTGCTGTCATGTGCATTTGCCATGACAATTCCTGTGCCATAGTCCATGAGTACAAAGTTTGCTATCCAGATAGGTATTTTGTCTTTGGTTGCTGGATTGATTGCGTACTTGCCAAGGAATAATCCTTCTTTTTCTTTGTTGTCTGCAGTTCTATCAAACTTTTCACTCAAAGCAACTTTGCGTATGAATTCCTTCACTTCTTTTTCTTTTTCTGTTCCTTTGACAAGTTCCATCGCAAGCGGATGTTCTGGAGCAATAACAATGAATGTGACACTGAAAATCGTGTCTATTCTTGTGGTGAATACAGCGAGTTTCTTATCTGAAGCGTCTAAGGGAAAAAGGACTTCTGTGCCTTCACTTTTTCCAATCCAGTTTTTTTGCATTAACTTGATGCGTTCTGGCCAGTTGAGTTTTTCAGCATCATTCAGTAATTCATCCGCGTATTGTGTGATTTTGAAAAACCATTGTTCTAAATCTTTGAGTGTGACTTGGCTTTCGCATCTCCAGCATTTACCGTCAACAACTTGTTCATTTGCCAGGACTGTGTTGCAGGAGGGGCACCAATTGATGGGTGCTTTTTTTTTGTATGCAAGGCCTTTTTCATAGAATTTCAGGAACATCCACTGATTCCATTTGTAGTATTCTGGATAGCAGGTTGCAAGTGTTCTGTCCCAGTCATAGCTGAGTCCCATGCGTTTCATGCTGCTGACAAGGCTTTTGATTGCGTTTTCTGTGTACTCTTTTGGGTGAATACTGTTTTTGATGGCTGCATTTTCTGCAGGTAGTCCAAAGGCATCAAAACCCATTGGGTAAAGCACATTAAATCCTCGCATGCGCTTGTATCGTGCAATTGTGTCGCCTATTGAATAATTGCGCAAGTGTCCCATGTGCAGTCCGTACGCTGAAGGGTAGGGAAACATTTCAAGATTGTAAAACTTAGGCTTTTTGCTCTTGTCTTTAGTCTTAAAAATTCCTGCATCTTGCCATTTTGCTTGCCATTTGGAAGCAATTACTTTCTGGTCCATGGAACCACTGTCTTGAGGGTGATTTAAAAACCTTTCTTGCAATTCACTTGGTTCAGACTATACCTTTTTAATACTCCATCACTTCTTTCCATTCATGAGTGAAGACCCTTGCAGATTGAGAAGTAATTATAGCTTTCAGCGAAGATGGGAAAGTCCAATTAGTGATTTTTCCTTGCAGTTTTATCTTGAAGGCTCAAGACGAGGCAATATTGGAGACGCACTACTTCATATTGATTCTGAAAAAAAATGTATTCAGTGGGATGAATTTTATCCACTAATTCAACATCCTGATCTCAAACATCAAGGGTATGGTACACAAGCAATGGTTTTATGTCTGGAAATTCTTGTCAAAAATGTTGAGTGTATCGCAAAATTTACTGTTACTCACAGTTCTCCAATCAGTACTGATCGACGAAAACAATTAAGAAAAATGAACATTGATCCAGCTCAGTCTCTTGTTTTTTCTGAATATCAAAAGAGAGTTCAAGATTATTGTGGAAAACTACAAAAAAAATATGATCGGGAGCTGCAAAGTTCTCAATAATATTTCTTTCAAGAATATTTATACTAACTTCATGAGTATTCGAGCAATTTTGTGAGGGTCATGTCGTACCAGGTCTGGCTCTCCAATAACATCTTCTTGAATAACTCTTTCTGCCCAATTGATTGTGGTAGGATCTGGAATTACAAGTTCTTGTCCTTTTTTTGCATACAGCTCAAGAGCCTCAGGAGCAGGTATTTTTGTGTTGCAAACTATTGAATTAAGAGTGGTGTTCGCATAGCGCACAATTTCTGATGCAAACCTTGATGCAGTATATCCTTCTGATTCTCCGGGCTTGGTCATCAAATTGCAAACATATGCTTTATGCGCTTTTGAGGCACGTAATGCTTCACTCATTCCTGATACCAGTAAGTTTGGAATAATTGATGAGTATAAATCTCCAGGTCCAATAACAATCAGATCAGCGTTTTCTATTGCATGGCGTGTTTCCTCGCACAAGTAGGATTTTGATGAAAGGAACAAACGCGCAATAGAACTTCCTTTGCCTCGTAAGTCTATTGCTGTTTCTCCGACAATCACAGTTCCGTTATCAAGTTCTGCACATACATCTGCATGATTTAATGAGACTGGCAAAACTTTTCCTTTAACTTTAAGAATTTTTGCTGCTTGTTTAATTGCTTCAGCTTCACTGCCTGTAATCTTGGTGAGGGCAAGGAGAAACAAATTGCCAAAACTATGGCCTTTAAGACTTCCATTACCTTCAAATCGAAAATTAAAAAGCTCCCGAAGAATATGCTCTTCTTCTCCTGCAAGTGCTACCAGACTTTTTCGAACATCTCCTGGTGGAAGGATTCCAAATTCATCTCGCAAAATTCCAGAACTGCCTCCTGAATCAAAAACAGTAACTATTGAAGTTAAATCAACATCATATTCCCGTAATCCGCGAAGCAATGTAAAATTACCTGTTCCTCCACCAATAAGCACAATGTGTTTCATGTCAGAAATCACGAGCTGGTCTTTATTAATGATTTATGAATTTGAAATCTTTGCTTGAAAAGAAGAGAGAATAGTAGTGTTTTCAAAATCCTTTCATCTTTTTTAAATACATTTCGAGTCCTGGTGCAAGTATTGGTTTGTTGTTCTTCAACAGATAGCGATAGGGTAGTATGATCTCTTCTTGGTTGCCAATCTTTAAGGTTATTGTGTCCTGAAACTGCATTTCTTTAAGCATCATGCCATGCACTATTTTCCAGACAACATGTATTGCAGTGTCTGTGCTCATTTGTTTGTTGCCTAAGTTTCTGCGTTCTCCTGGCACACTGCCTAATTCTTCTTTTGTGCGTTCTTGTGGCGGGTCATCACCAAGAATTCCTCCGAATATAAAGCAATCAAACTGTTTTGCATCAGTGGGAGTGAGTGTTTTTGTTGCTGCAGGGTCAAGAATACATGCATTCTTTGGGTTGAGTTGTCCAATGCTTTTCGCTTCAGTTTTTGCAAAACCAGTCATAAGCTTGCTTTTCGTGTTGGTAATAAGCAAGTTTTGTTTGCCAACTATTTTGCTCATGTGCTTGTATTCTATAATGCACCAAGGCCACATTTTTGGTTCTAAATGTTCAATGATGAAGAGGGGGTTCATTTGCCTTGAAAATGCTGTCTCACTTAAAAATAGGTTGGTTAGTGGTCTTTATTCCTTTCTGAGTTTAATACTTATTGCTCTGCTTCGATCTGGAGCTTCTTTGAGTTTTAGCTCGGAATGCATCTTAATCGGCTTGAAAGAAGATTTAAAAAGGAGTTGCTCATGAGATATTCATGGAACTTAAACTAAGACGATTCCAACGTGGGGATGAAGAAGCAATTAGCAAGTTGCATAATGAAACTGTGCGAGAGCGTTGTAAGCAGCATTATAATCAAGTACAAATAGACGCTTGGTCTCCCATAAGAACCAGTTTCGAAAGTCTGGCAAAAAGTTTAGAGGATACTATTTCCTATGTTGTAGAAATTAACAATAAAATAGTTGGTTTTGGTGATTTAGAAAGTGACGGGCGCATGAAAAGATTATACACTGATAAAGATTTTCAGGGCAAAGGAGTTGGTAAAGCAATTTTTAAAAAGTTAGAAGAAGAAGCAAGAGCTCTTGGACTTCAAGAAGTTTACTTAGAATCATCACTTAATGCAAAATCTTTTTATGAAAAAGAAGGATGTATAGCTGGTCCAAGGATTGTGTTTGTTGAGATGCACGGTGTAAAAATTCCAGTTTGGCCCATGCGGAAAAGATTATGATCTTTGCAAAAGAATTGTAAATCCTATTTTTAAATGATAAATTCTTTTGTTCATAGCAAGAGGATTTTTCATTGTATGAACTGTACTCCTTTGAGTCCTGCGAGGTCTGAGTCTCCGGTAATAAGTTCTGCGTTCTTTGATAATGCAGTTGCGTAAATTATTGCATCAGCTGTTGAAAGCTTGTGCTTTACTGAAAGGTCTGCTGCTGTTTCTGCAATGTCTTTGGTAACATCAATTATTCGTGATCTGTAACGAATGAAACTCATGGTTTTGTCAAGAATTCTTTGATTGGCGCCTCTTTTAAGAAGTATTCTCTTGACTTCAAACAAGCTCATCACTGAAATCAGGATTTCTACTTCAGACTCAACAATTTTGCCCACAACTTTATTATTATCTGCAGAATAGGCGAACCACGCAGAGCTATCAAATAACACACTCATTCGTCTTTATCCCTCAGGTCTTTCAAAATAGATTTCATCGAAAATTCCTTGCCTAAAATGCCCGCGATTGTTTTGGATCGTTGTTTTGCGAGCACACGCTTAAGTACTGCGTTATAGGATGGAACATTCTCTTCTTCTCGCAATTGCTTAAGGGTTTCAAGCACATCATCTGTCACTTGAATTGTGGTGGTCGCCATACAGAACTATAAGTTATAAGTTATATTTAAATGTTTGTTCAAAAACAGGATTATTGAATGATTGTGGTTATCCTAACAGTTTTTTGTACGCTTCTGGATTAGTGATGTTGTACAACTTTTTTATTTTTTCTTTGCCTCCGGGTTGTTGTGCAAGTCTCTCAATGAACTCATTTGCTTTCTGGAACTGTGCATTAATGAATTCTGTGTGAATTTTTTTCCATTCTGTAGGGTGTTCTCTGACAAATATTGCCCACCGTTCAACTTGTTCCATGTGAGATTTGTCTCTCATAGCTTTTCCTTTCTAATTATTTTTTTTATGTGTTCTATTTCATCTTCGCTTATTTGTTCAGCAAAAACTGTACGAAAGTGTTTTGCATCTTCCATATCTTTATCTGATTTCAAGTATTCTTCTTTGAAGGCAATGTTCATCTCAATAGAACTAAACCATACATCAAGTCCTGTAAGAGGAATCTTTTGTCTGTGCTGAAGTTGGTAAAGATCAAGCTTGTCTTTTGCGAATTTTACTTCCATTTCCGGAAGTCGTTTATTGCGAAGAGTATAGCGAATGCTTATGTTATCACTTAAGTAGTCGTCAAACAATACCCCAGGATTATCAGATTGCATGCATAAGAACCCTGCCTGAAGAAGATCTTTATGGAGTGCATAATAGCGTTGTTTGTCTAGTCGTTCCATGATTAAGTCAATATCTTCTGTACCTCTAGTTCTTCCTGTTGAGATAGCAACAAATCCTGAAACAATAATGTATTTTGCATGCTTTTCAACAATTGAGCAAAACTTGATACAGAATTCATCTAGTATGTTTCGGTCACGAACTGAGGATTCCATATTATTTGTTTGGCTTTGAAGATTATAAAAGTTTGCCTTGAATTTACTTTTTCCGGAATTTGATAGTCTAAAGAAAAAAATGAGGCTTGCTTGAAGCTCTTAATTCTTTTTAAACTCTGCAACAGTGTCTATTAAGTCTATTTGTCCGAGCATCATTGCTCTGCAGCAATACCTGTCTATGTTGAGTTCGTCAAGGACTTTTTTGCGGTCTTCACCTTTAGCAACTCTGTTTTTGAAGTCTTCCCATAAGTGTCCTATGGGTTTTGCGCAACTCCAGCATCTGATGGGTATTATCATGTTTGTTCACCTTAACGGTAGCTCTTTTGTCGTTTTGCTCGTGCTTTGCCGTGGCAGTTGGGCTTGTGTGTTTCTTTGCGTCTGACATCTGCAACAAGCAGTAGTCTGTCGTATGCAAGGAAGATTGGTTGTAGTGTGTTGTCAAATGTGCTGAGTGCGCGTGCTATTGCAAGACGTGCTGCTTCTGCTTGGCTGGCTTGGCCTCCACCTCGTGTTTTGACGCTAATATCAACTTTTTTTGCTACATCGCCTGCAAGGAGTAGTGGTTCTCTGATTTTGTCTGCGTACATGCGTGGTTGCACGAAATCAAGGAGCATGGTGTTCATGCGTACTATGCCATTGCCTGGTGTGAGTGTTGCGCGTGCGCTTGCTGTTTTTCGTGTTCCTGAAACGTGTATTGTGTTCATTCTTTCCATCCTAGGGTTTTGCAGAGTGCGCCTATGGTTATGTATTTTGTGGTTTGTAATCGTGAAAGGTCTGCATGGGGTAGTGTGATTGGTTTTACGTTTTTAAATTGTGTGGGCACTCCAATGTAGCACATGATGCGTCCATAGGCTGTTTTTCCTCGAGGGTGTTTGTGTGGTACCATGCCTCTGAACATTCTGCGTAAGAATCTATCTGGCATTTTTGAGACAAAGGGTCCTGTTTGTGGTTGTCCTAGGTCGCGTTTTCTGAGCCAGTAGTGTTCTTCAACTGAGTTTTTGTTGCCTGTTACTATTGCTTTTTCTGCATTGAGTATGTCAATCGTGTGTCCGAGGAGTGCTTGTTTTGCGACGTGACTTCCTATTCTTCCTGCAATGAGGTTTGTTGCGTCAATTGTTATGTGCATGTGTTCACCCTATGAGTTTGATGTTTGTTCCTGAAGGATTTTTTTTGATGAGTTCTGGAATGCTCATGCAACTTCCTTTTGCTGCTTCTACTGCTGCGCGTGCTTGTTTGCTGAATGCAAATGCTGCAATTTGTACTTTGTGCGCAAGAGTTCCTGCCCCAAGTACTTTTCCAGGTACTACTATGATGTCATTTTCTGTTGTGTTTCTTCCAATGCTGCTGAGGTTGACTATTCTGCGTTGGCGAGTGGGTCGTTCTAGGTCTTCTGCCACGCGTTTCCATAAGGGCTTTTGCTCTTTTTTGAGCAATTGAATAAGCTCTTGCAGTTCTGGATTTGATGGTCCGGTTCGTTTCATGGTAATTCTCTATTTGTTGATTCTCTGTTATTCTTGTTGACTATGCGGGGGAAGGGATTTGAACCCTCGCACCCACTAAGGGACTAGGCCCTCAACCTAGCGCATTTGACCAGGCTCTGCCACCCCCGCATTGGGTTGATAGCAATGTGCTATGAGTTTGCATGTGCCTTGTCTATTGCTTTTTCATATGTTGTGAGGATTGTTTGAAATGCATCAAGTGCTGTGGTAAGGATTTCTTTGTGCGTGAGTTGTCCCCATGGTTCAAGGTAAAACCATATTTTTTCTGGGTCTCGTGTGATTGTGACAATTTCATTGTGTATTCCTTCGCATGCGTCTGCAAGCTCTTGTTCTTCTATGAGTTTTTTGTCTAGTTTTCCATTGTTGAATGCTTGTGGTGGGTATTTGCCTTTGAACTTGTCAAAGTCTGGATGATTGTTGTTGATCGTGATTGTTGGTGCATATTCATACCATGCAAGTCCTGGTGAAAATTTGATGTGGGTGATTCCTTTGCCTAGTGCTGCGGTTGCTTGGAATTCTAGTTCTTGCCCTTTGAGTAATTTTGTTAGTATTGTTTTGGGGTGTGCTGGAATTACTTTTGGGTCTTTACTTTTGATGTCTTCAGCATACACCAGGCATGGCCCTTTTGCTTTGAGTGTGAGAACAAGTGTGCATTTGCTGCAGCCTGCGCCTTCGCACGAGCATTCTTCGCGTACGTTGTAGGATTTCAAGTCTGTTTCTAAGACAAGAAGTCCTAGTCTGTGTGCAAGCATTTCATCATAGATTGCTGAGTTGTTTTTTATGAATTCTACTTCATCAATTGCCATTGTTGGTACATGATCCATGATGCACCTGCGTACTGTGTTTGCCATTGCTGGTGTAATTCCTTTGATGAGGAGTTTAACTTTTCCTGTAGGATATTTTTTGAGTAGTTCAACGCTCATACTCGTCTGCCTCGTTTTCCGCCTTTTTTTCTGCATCCGCCGTGAGGTATTGGTGTGACATCTTCAATGATGCCTATTTTGAGTCCCATACGTGAGAGTGCTCTGACTGCTGCTTGGGCTCCTGGTCCTGGACTTGTGGGTCCATTTTGTCCTCCTGGTGCTCTGATGCGTACGTGAATTCCTGTGATGCCTTTTTCAAGGGCAAGTTCTGCTGCTTTTTTTGCGGCAAGCATTGCTGCAGTTGGTGAGCTTTCCATGCGGTCTGCTTTGACCATTTGTCCTCCTGATGAAACAGCAATTGTTTCGCTGCCTGTGAGGTCAGTGATATGAATGATGGTGTCATTGTAGCTTGAATAAATGTGTGCCATGCCCCATCGTGCATCTGTTCTCATGCTGCACCTGGTTTTGTTGTTGCTTGGCGTTCTGGATGATCTGTTTTTGCAAGTGTGCTTGATGCAGTAAAGGTGAGTTGTGGTTCTTCGCTGACATTCACTATGTAGCTTGGTGAAGTGACTTTTTTTGTTCCTAATTGTATGTGTTCGTGAACTATGAATTGTCGTGCTTGAATTGCTGTTTTTGCCAGTCCTTTTTTGTGCACGAGAGTTTGAAGGCGTCTGTTGAGTATGTTTTTGAGGCTGAGTCCTAGCACATCATCAAGTCCTGCGCCCACAGGCACTAACCCTATGCGTGCAAGTCGATTCATGAGTTGTGTGCGTTCTGTGTCTGCTTGTTTTCCTGTTGCTGCAACAAGGTCTTTTGCTTTTGCAGTAAAGGTTGTGAGCATGCTTTGTGCTTTCCAGAGTTCTCGTTTGTTTTTCAGTCCATATTCTTGCACGAGTTTGTTTTCTGAAGTAATGCGGTCAGTACGCCATGGCTGTTTTGGTCGCGAAAATGTGCGTCTGATCTTGCGTGGATCACCCATTTAGGTCTTTCCTCCTGAGCTTTTTTTGGCGCCTGTGCTTCGTTTGACTCCCATGACTTTTCCTTTGTTTTTTCTAAAATTGCCGCGGGTGCGTTGTCCGCGTACTGGTTGTCCGAGCATGTGTCGTATGCCTTTGTAGCACTTGATTTTTTTCATGAGGCGTATGTCGTTTTCTGTTTGAAACCCAAGGTCTCCTGTGATAATGTGTTTGTCAGTGCCTGTTTCATAGTCTTTGCGTCTGTTAACCATCCACACTGGCACTCCTTCATTGATAGGATCTTTGATTGCGCCTTCTATTTTTGTGACCTCTTGGTCAGTGAGTGCACCCATTTTTTTATTAGGTGGTATTTTTGTGAGTTTACAAATTGCATTTGCATAGCTGACGCCAACTCCTTTTATTTTTTGAAGAGAATAAAGCACTGCTTTTGCTCCTGAGAGGTCTGTGTTTGCAATGCGTACAAAGTGTCGTAGTGTTGGTGTTTCTGCCATGGTATGCTGTTTTTGTTGTATTCTTCGTAAATACTGTTCCTTGTCAATTCAGTTCTCAAGAATTAAACCATTGGTTCAACCCTCAAGCGCCCTTACGGACTCGGGATATTCTTAGGATAAAGAGGGGGTTTATAAATGTGGCGGAAAAGTTGGCTCTGTCCTAAATCTCGGTTTTGACCTCGCCAGACTCACTTTGGTTCGTGGGTTGCAAGATACTCGCAACCAGCTCTGCCGTGCTCGCAGTCTATAATACTTCCCGTTTTGCCCTACAGCCTCGGTGTCATCACTTCGTTCTGAACACCTACTCATTAACGTTCGCAGGTGTCATCGGGCAGGCACAGCTTACACCAGAACCTGCGCGCACCGAAAAGGAGGCAGACTCACTTCGTTCGTAGGTTATAATTTGCTTCGCAAGATTATAACCAGAGCTGGACATTTAGGACAGAGCCGGAAAAGTTTACTGTGTTGCATGACTCAGGTTATGTTTAGATGATGATCTTTTCTTTTTTCCAAAGGCGGCCGACGGGAATCGAACCCATGCCTAAGGCGCCACAGGCCTCAACGCTACCATTACGCCACGGCCGCCAGAATATGTTCAGCCAAAAACTCACTGCCTTTTATGTCTTGCGCAGAAAACGGCTCTGGGGAAAATGTGCGCTGCTGCCTAGCAACCGATGTTTATGACCGCGATCAATAATTGAGGTTGTAGGCTACGAACCGTAGTGAGTCTGCCAATGGGAGCAAGCGTTTTGGCACCTAACAAATTGCCTTCGTTGATTACGAGTCGTGCCCGACTTGTGATCTCAGGACTGCGAACAGTGCTGATGAACTGAAAGAATTTGAGGGTGTTTTGTTTATAAAATAAGGATTCAAATGGTTTTTCCTTCTGCCTTTTTTTTCAATACTTCTGTCATGAAGTGTGGTGTGCTGAATGCTACAACATACACAATACTTATGAGTAGTGCATTGTGTGTTGTGTTCATGCCTATTTTTGTGGAGAGTGTGTTTGCCAGTCCTGCCATGATGTAAATGTTAATCAGGGCAAGTGTTGGTATGAATAATTCTGCGATGATTTGTTGTTGGCTAATGTGTTGCACCATTCTGAGTACTGCATCCATAACTGCGCCAAAACTGAGTGCGATGAATGCAAGTGCTGAATACAGCCACACTCCTTTGAGTGCAATAAGAAAGGGTAGGAGTGCGACGGAGAGCAAAAAGTTTGCAATAATTGCCATGCCTATGCCTGTCCAATATACTGCTCTGTCAAGAAATACCACCAGGGGTGTTTTGAATGAGTTTTGTTGGTTCATATGATCATCTTTAGAGATGTATG
>JAHFOI010000023.1 GCA_023266895.1 Candidatus Woesearchaeota archaeon | reverse complement strand
TCGCACTTATAAGAGGACTGTTAAGCTTGATTTTTTTCGTAAGCTGTGTTGCAACTGAAATTTCATCACGACTCATAACAGACGTTCGCTTAGGCACAAGCAGGACGTCATCATAGGTTAATCCTTCACGAAATTGCATTGTAATAATGACCAACAAAAGGCTTTTTTAAAGGTGATGATTTGAGAGGTAATAATTTTTTCAAGCACAAACCCAAAGGTTTTAAAATAGGTTGCCTTCAGAATCATTAATATTGGGGGTGTAGTTCAGCCTGGGAGAACACACCGCTGAAGCCGGTGACGTCGGGAGTTCAAATCTCTCCACCCCCATTTTGATAGATAACAAATTTCAATCCATTCAAATTCTAACACTTTTTCTTCCGACTATTTTGCAACCTTTACCCCAAAAATTGTTGATTTCGCAAATCTTTCAGATGTAACGTAATTCTTCCGAATTCTTCGTAAAACTTACGGTTTTTTCTTCTAAAGATACTTAAAGAGAGAAAACCCAAAAAAAATAGACGCCGGCCTACGGCTAATCCGGTAAGCCAGCAGCCTGAAACGCTGTGGTTCGCAAGAACCTGTGGGTTCAAAAATCTTACGGTTTTGTGGCGGTACAGAGTAATAACCATGAAATGTTGCGAGTAACTTGCAAGACTGCGAAGATGCTGAGCAGATGCCAAAAATATAAATCATTTTTGAGCACTACAAAACCGAAGTTGAGTATGTCCCACGGCCGGCGTCTTGCTTATTCTGAAGATACAATTTTAATAATAGCATTCACTCGAGTGACTGCAGCACGTATGTAGTAGTCAGCGACAAAAATAAATTATGACAGTTGTCGCTTCCTAACTATACTCAATGACAAAATTTTTTATACAATGCTTGTCATTTCGTAATAACGAATGACAGTTGCATTTCTAAATAAGTATGTCATTCGCTATAGTAAAAGACAGCTCGGCTATAACAAACTTCTGTCTTTTACTAGAGCTCCTTTCATTGTTTGGCTTCAGTAATAATCATCACACACCCACTCCTGCACTAATTGTGGCACTCAAAATACGCGAGGCAATGAGATTGAACACAAGCATGACCACAAATGCAATCACAACATACAAAAACACCGAATAAATCAAGTTCTTGCCAACACTATTTTGCTCACTTAACTTATCTGCACCATTTTCTATGCCATTTGCCATGACTGTGAGTATGTAAATAATTTCAACAACATACAACCCAACAACAATTTGGAAAAAATACGTAGGAATACCATCGCCGAACAAGTTCGCAATGGTGGCAAGCTGACCAAGCTGTTCTGAATTAATAGACGTAATGTTAGTTCTGAGCGCACTCATAATAGTTGTAATCATGCTTGTAATACCTATAACTATACCAGAAATCATTGGTGTAAGAAACATTGTCTGGGATTTAATATCAGAAATAATTTCGGTCATAAGATCCTTCAAGCGTTCATTGACTTTGTGAATTTCTTTAATGTACCGAGAAACATTATTCAAGGCTTGCGCAGCAATACGAGGACCTTTTTGCACACTCTCAATCAACACTTTCATGGCACTATGAATCATGTTACTTGGAAAAGAAGTTAAAGCACCAGTACGCGTGTTAAAAATAGCATCCCGCACACCCATGCCAAGCTTTCTAATGTTTGTACTTACCAACCTGAAAAACTGACCAGAGACAGAATCTTCCATAACCTCAGCAACCTTATCAAACGCGATCTCTGCAGGCACACCATCACCCAAACGATTACTCAACTGAAAAAGTGCTGATGCAAATTCTTTTTCTAAACGCTTTGCTTTATCACGAATAGTCATAAGACGATTTGTGGTAATCTGATAATACAAACCAAAACCAACTGCAAACGCCAAAGGAATGCACAAGCTCAGCACTGCAGCCCCAAAACCATACGGGCCAATAACCGCACCAGTTGCCTGCGCAGTTCTGTACTCCAAAAATTTAAGACCGCCAAAAAGCTCAAGCTCAAACCCTGGAGTGATTGCATGCACCAATAAAGGAAAGATTCCTAAGAAAAAAAGACCTGCACCAAGAATAATACTAATAATTGCAGGACTGATAAGATATGTTGTTTTGCCAAGAGTGAGGTTCAGCATTTTATATTTTTCAAGCTCTGGCACAATCTCTGCAAGATCAACATCACCATAGCCCGTAGGACGGGTGTTCAAAATATTTTTTGAAATATAGTACACAATGCCTGGAAGAATAATATTATACAACAACGCAATATGATACCACTGCACGTTTTCCATGAAGCTCACCACCAGCGGCAACACAACAAGACCTAAAATAGGAAGAATGACCCCAAGCATGTGCAGCATGGTGATAGGACTTTTGAGGTTTTGCGCATAGTGCATCATTTTTTCATACGTCTCCTCAAGAATAACCTCAAGCGCTTTATCCAACAAACCAACTCTTCGCTCTTCATTACCCTCAAGCAAACTACTTTCTATCAAATGCATTGCCTCAGCAAACTCATTATTCCACTTACGCCAACCCTCAAGATACACATCAAGTGCTTCTTTGATAGTATCATACTTATGCGTCTCAACATCCCACACTATTTTTCTCATGTCAAGCGAAAGAGGTGCAGCAAGATGCTCACTAGAAAATCGTACGGCAAGCTCAAGATTGGAGGTGTGACGCATATATGTAACAATATAAAAAATGCACAACACCATCTGATTACTTGCTTTCATGCGCCATTGGTTTGCAATAAAAGTCGGAATACGCTGGCACAAAAACATAAGTAAAATACCACTCACCAAAAAAAACAATGTGAACACCACACTGGGAAACACAAGAATTGAAAACACACCGCCAAAAATCATGTACAACAGCGGGTACAAGACATTAAACGAGTACACATCCGCAGGAGTAATATTCAAGTGACCAATACGAAGCTCTTCCTGCAATCCAACATTTTCTTTCAGATTAAGATGAAGAATTTTGCCTGCAAACGTGCACATTTTTTCATACAGACTTAAATGAGCAGGGTAGGTGTCTTGTTTAAATTCCTGATATTCTCTTGATGATGCAAGCACTGGTTGTGAGATTTCTGCACCAAGCTGCTGTGCCAAACGCTCTTTATACTTTGCAACAATATCATTCATGTTGTTTGCATTCGCGCGTGATGCATTTGCTTGAGACATTAGCGCACCTTTGCAGCACGCTTCATCCACTCATGCCACTGAAAGAAAATACGCTCACTATCAAGAGCTCCAACTTCTTCACGAACTGCCTCACTTATTTTATGAAACTCATCATTGGCAAGAACTGTAAAACTCGCTTCCAACATTGCAGGACTTTCATTTTTTTTTGCGGTTTCAACAAGAGTTTGTTTCATACGAGCACGAAGCTGCACATTATCCCACACCGCATCCCAATTACCAGCCCATTCTTTCACACTGCCGGCAACACTTTTGATAATCTCGCTCTCGCCCGTAAGCAAGTCATTAGTTGGTTGTAAGGAATCAGACTTTGCATCATACGTAAACAAGTCAACAAACCCGCCTTCAACGAGCGGATCATCTTCCCAATGCTTACGCACTTCAGTAATGCTTGTCACCCTTCGAAACTTATGCAAACCATCAGGACTACGCACAGGATTTGCAACCACAATAATATCAGTTGCCTTAAAGCTCGTGCGAGGCACACCCAAATCATTCACCACACGATCAAACACCCCATACGGACTATCACCATGAATTGTTCCTGCAACAAGATTAGCAAGCGCACCAACACGCATTGACTCATACAATGCCCTCGCCTCAACACTACGCACCTCACCTACAATCAAACTTGAATCACCCATACGAAGCGTGGTACGAATACCTTCATCCGCACTAACTTCATTAGTTCCTTTGGTCAATGCTGACGCAACCTTCATGCTCTGAATGTTGTACCCTAAATTACGCAACCCATCTAAAGGCAATTCAAGAGTGTCTTCAATAGTGATAATACGAATCCGACGCATGAGCTCAGTCATCATTGAACCAAGCAGTGATGTTTTTCCTGCACTACGAGTGCCCGCAACAAGCATGGTGCGCGCACCATCAATCAAAAAACTCAAAGTACCCGCAGCAAGAGGACTCAACATGTTGGTATTGATAAATAATGGCAAAGTCCAGGGCTTATCACGATGACGCCGCAAGGCATACGCCAAGCCCGAAGGATTCAAAGGCGAAGTAATTGCTGCAACTCTTGCACGACTCCGAGGAAGCACAAGCTCAGTATCAAGAATAGGATTTGCCTCATCCAATGGACGACCAGAAACCAAACGTAACTTAGAAGCCCAACTTTCTGACTCAGGAATTGTTGGAGTAATATTGGTCATGCAGTCCCCAAATTCCTGATGCACAATAAACACTGGAGTGCGACCCATGGGAGAGTTAATCGTGATATCCTGCACGCGCTCATCATCAAGCAACACCTCAATAAGTCCAAAACCCACAGTATAACGCACAAGAATTTCAGTAAGCTCATCACGCTCTTTCTCACGCAAGCGCAACCCACGATATGATGACAATTCATCAATCAAGTCAGCACCAACAGAAAAAAACACTTCGCGAGTCCTGCTTGGATCAGTAAACTCACCTTTTTTAGGTTTATACTCCGCAAGAATTTTACGCGCAGCATCAAGAACTTCATACTTTTCTTCAGTCAAGCGAAACTCAGGAGGCACCACATGATACAAAAACTGCACTGTATCAGGCAAAGAAAACACAGTTACTTCAGTGCCAAACACATCATAACTTGCAAGCTCAGTACCTTCAGGAGGCACACTGGCCATGAGTTTTGCAAACATAAAATCAGGCTTGATCAGAGGAACAAACACCTTACGATACAGCTCACGATCACCAGGAGTAAAACCTGCAAGCCCCTCTTTTACCTGAACCAATAATTTTGTTGACTCAAGCATGTGCAGCACATCATTAAGCAGCTGATAATATCTGCGCAAGCATTGCTGACCCTCAGGAGGAATTGCATCTGATTGTAAAAGCGTGGTTTCACGACGATGAACCCTGTGCAGCTCAACATACGCACCAAGAGGATCTGATTTCAGAGTTCTGTACAACACATTCTGAATTTCTGCATATCTGCTTTCAATAAAACGCTGACAGCCAGGTGTTGCAATAAAACCATACGTTGCCTTGCCTTTTACTATCTGTTTGTAAATACGCGCAAGCTCAAGCAACAACAAAGTTTGAGTAAAATCATACTCATAATCACATTTTTGCACAAGCACAATTTTAGTCGCATTACCAACCTCAACAAGAATATCCATCACCATGCTCATTGCCTGACTAGAATCTTCAATACTCGGAATAAATGAACAAGATTCACAATCTATGCGAACAATAGTATCTTCACCCTCTCGGATGACCTCATATTTGCCACAGGGATCTGCCATAGTTGCTCTTCATCTTGTCAGGTAGGTTTTTGCCTTTGCCTAACTTTTTTTATCGCGGTCATAGAGTACGAACTAACATTCTATCGTTTACTACTTTTTCGTAACCTTATTATACTGCGCAGTTTGCATGGTATTTAAAGATTGTCACAACACTCTGCAGTTGTCGAGATACCATGCCAAACCTACCCTTGCAGCCTCCCGGAACAAGTTCTGACATAAATGCACTTGCAGGACGCTTGCGCATGAATGAAGAACGCTACGCAGAACTACGCAAAAAAGTGGTATTACTAGAACAAAACATGCTTTCATCACAAAAAAAGTTTTTTGGAGAATTAAAACTCGTGCTTAGTGACATAACTGAAATGAAGCGGAGCACCGCATTATTACAAGACCGCATGCTCACCCTCCTCAAAGAATTAAACTTACTTGCACGCAAAGAAGATGTTGAGGTGCTCAAAAAATACCTTGACTTATGGCAGCCAGTCAAATTCGTGACTGCAGACCATGTAGAACGAATTGTTGAAGAAAAACTTGAAGAACAACGAAATGATACCTGAAAAACCGCCATACGCAAGCAATGATTGTTTAACTTTTTTAGAATATCTACAGCTCAGAACTGCGGGACCAGGATTTAGAGAGTACGTATCTCGCGAGTTTGAAAGAACATATAGTGCAACAGGAAATTTTGTCTTAACTGCAGAAAAACTTTACACGAGCCCTCCACACCGTCATGATCCTATTCAGAGAAAAGTGGAATTTGCGAATGCACTACCTGACAAGTTTCGCGAAAAAAAGAAACTGGTGGCGCGTGCTCATGCTATGGAAAAAAAAGAAACTGCTAACCTGTGCCAACAAGCACGCGAGTTACAACAAGCACTTTATTCACTCAGTTTCTACGCCTTTCATTTCACTTCCTCGGCTCGTCGAAAGGTTTAAATAAGAAGTCCTGCACAAACCACATATGGCATTTACGTTGTTCAAGAAAAAACAAGAAGCACCAGCTCAAGGACTTCCTTTTGCCCCGCAATTTGCGCCCCCACCACAGTTTTCTCCTCAAGCACCTCAAGAAACACCTATTGATGCAGTGCTCACACTACAACAACAAGGTTTGTCAAATAATCAAATTATTGAAACACTCCAGCGCCAAGGCTATGCACCACAATCAATTTATGATGCGCTTAGTCAAGCACAACTGCAAGCAGCAGTAGCTCCAGCACAAGACTTTAGCGCAGAACCCTTCCCACAAATGCCTGCCATGCAAGCTCAACAAGTTCAGCCACAACAAAACACAGAAGAATTAGTTGAATCAATCGTGGAAGAAAAATGGAGAGACTTACAAGCACAACTTACCAAGTACTCAGACTGGAAAGAACATGTTGATTCACGACTTGACAAGCTAGAACAAAGCGTGCAAGACACCAAAACAGACATTGACAATTTGCAAAAAGCAATCGTGGGAAAAATAGGGGAGTATGACAAAAACTTGATTGATGTAGGTACAGAAATCAAGGCAATGGAAAAAGTGTTTCAAAAAGTACTGCCAGACCTGACCTCAAGCGTAACAGAACTTGGCAGAATAACAAAAAACATCAAAGGAAAAGAAAAGAAATAACACGTAATTGTTTCTATGTATACTCACAGTGTTCATACCATACTTGTCCATACTCACTTCGGTTCGTAGGTCTCACGCTACGCTCAACCATACTCACTTCGGTTCGTAGGTCTCACGCTACGCTCAACCATACTCACTTCGGTTCGTAGGTCTGCAAGACTCTCGCAACCCACATCATTGCTGTTCTGAGGTTGCAAGACTCTCGCAACCGTTCGTAATAGCGAATGACACCTGAATGTCTAAAAAATTATGTTATTCGCTATATTTGGCATTCATGTGTTCGAAGATTTGACAAAAGAAGAAATCAGTGTTTAGAGCACTTTGCAAAAATACTACTTGCACTCAATCCTTTTGCGACAATTTGCCAATAGCTATTGACGCAACCAAGAGTATTAATGCCATGCCAAGCACTTTAGGATGAAATATAGTATTCCAAAACGCGCCTGACTGACCGCCAAGCTGGCTTTGCGCCTGCACGATTTTTGCACCAGTTGTATCACCAGGAGCTCCAGGACCAGGCACTCCACCACTCTGCTCTGCCACCACACTCAGCAGGCTACCAAGACCAATCACAAGAATAATACCAAGCATCCACAATGCAAAATCAGAACTGTATTCACTCTCAGTAATAATCTTCACAATGGTGTCGTCTTTCACACCCATTGCCTGATATGCAAGCACTGCAAACATGCCAAACACCATGACAAGCACAAACCAAGGACTCATCAGATTAATGGTTTTTACCACGATGGGTGAAAGAATGCCCATAAACGCAAGCACAATTGCAGATGTAATACCCCATACGGGTTTTTCTTTAAACGGGGGAAAGAACCGCGTAAGCGCAGCCCACACAAACACAAAAATCAACAAAAAAGGAAACACCACCTGAACTGCACTAAGAATGCCAAGATCAAGAAGAGTTGCCATGCTAGTCGCTCATACCAACTACTAAACCAAATGCAACAATAATGCCAAGAATAATGATGAGTATAGGCCAAAAACCAGGGCTGTCTAAAAACGAAAGCCAGGATGGAGTTCCTTCATAAAATGCAACACGCCCAAAAATAATTATGAGCATGACTGCAGCAATACCTACAATACCATGACGCCAATTCTTTTGTTGGTCAGCAGTAAGGTCTCCACCACCCAGATTTAGCATCATCACAAACATAACTATTACTATTGCTAAAAGTGCGACCTGAGGCAAAAAATTATTGATCATTAAAATAATATCTGCTCCAGGAGGATAGGAACCAGTCACGTGAGGAATGACTGCTAAAAGAGAAATACAAAGAGCAAGGATGCCATTAATGCGCTTATTTGGTTTGCGAGTTGCCAGATCAAGTGTTCCATCAGCTTTTGTTTTAACAGTAGTGAATATCTGTGTTTTTTCAAGCACTGCAAACAAAAGTGTGAAGATCAAAAAGAATGGCAGTATTACATCACGAACTCCAAGCTGATCAAGCCAGTAAATAGCGTCTTGAAATACATACCCACCATAGTATTGAAACAACATTAGCCTCCTCCGCCACCAGCACCTGCTGCAGGTTTCGTGTCATCACCCATGATGTACTTCATGAAGATAATAATGCCAATAATCAAAATAACAGATCCAACAATTGCTGAAGTCCAAAACTGATTAATCCAGTTAATCACTTCATCAAGCCACGACGTACCACTTGAGGTGGTAATGTTTGCAAGAAAAATAAAGATGAGAACAATGAAGTTAATCCACACAAATCCTGCTTTCCAACCTGGAGGAAGTCCCTCTTTACCAGGCTCACCATCTTTTGATATGGTGCCCACAAGAAGCATGAAAAGCACAGATAGCATGATAAGCACAACAACCTGCGAACTCACCCGTGTAAGAATACCAACCAGGCGAGAGCTAGCCACAACGAGAAAACCCATCACAAACGCAGCCATAGCATTCAGGTTTTTTTTGCTTGACCCATCTTTTTCTTTACCAAGCACACCAGAACGCTCCAAAATAGCAAACACAATAGTAAACACTAACAAGAAAGGAAGCACTACATCAAACACTCCAATGCGATCAAAAAATCCAATGACTTGACTAAGTGCAGAGCTCATGATTCAACAACTTGACCATCCAGACTAGTATATATAAAGCTTTTGGGAGAAGCAAATACTCCTGCCCAGCTCACAAAAAGAACATATCTTTATAAATCGAGTAGAAAGAGCTTCTGGTATGTCACGTAAAGATGAAATCTTGCAGCAACAACAGCAAGAACTTGAGGAAATCCGCAGAACACCCATTCCAAGACAAGGACAAGTGCTTGGGGTGTGTGATCAACGCGTTGGAGGCAGCAGGATGATGGTGCGCTGTCTTGACGGAAAAAAGCGAGTGTGCAGAATACCTGGCAGGCTCAAACGCAAGCTTTGGGTGCGTGACGGAGACATTCTTCTTATTGAACCCTGGGAATTAGGCGGTGATGATAAAGGCGATGTGGTATTCAAATACAAACACATTCAAGTGGAGTTCTTACGCAAAAGAGGCTTACTAAAAGCATTGGAAAGTCAGGAAGAGTTCTAAGCTCTCTTCGATAACAAAAATTCTGCGACACGTTTATATACACTATCTGCAGCACAGCACACATGCCTGATGACCTTGCACCAAGTGTACGCCACAGATACACTGGCATTGAAATGGACCAAATTGCTGATTGGGTGGTAAACCACACCGATGTGTGCAGTTTTAAATATTTAGTCATGCTTTTGCACGAATGGCTTATTGAAGAAGGCTATGCATCACGCAAAGACTCTGATTTTCCAGAAACAATTTATGTTGAACGCGTGTCCACATTTGGCAAAGAAATCTTCATACGTTGGCGATGCGTGAAAACAGGCACTGGAGACTCTTTATTTCATTATGCATTTGACATAGAATTTCACACATTGGGGCTCAAAGAAGTAGAGATCATGCACAAAGGACAGAAATTTAAAGCAGACAAAGGAGAAGTAGAAATTTCACTCAATGCAAACCTTTTAATTGATCCGGAACGCAAATGGGAAAACCACTGGCTACTCAAGCATTTTAAAAAAACACTGCTCAACACCACTCTCAAACCAAAACGCAAATGGCATCAAGGCATGGTAGAAAAAGAAGCCTACCGCTTTCAGGAAGCAGTCAAAACATACCTCAAGCTTGATACCTACCTATCAGAACCAGAAAACCAAGAATTCTGGCAAAAGAAAACACCGGAGTAAACCATGCCTGTTAACGGAAATCTTCCTCCACAAACAATCAAGTACAAAGGACTCTTTGATTTTACCCAGTTCATCAAAACAATCAGAGGATGGTATGGTGCGGGAAACTTTCACCTTGTTGAGAAAAAATACAAGTGGAAGCCTGGAGAACTTGAAGTTGAGATGGAAGGTGACACAAAATACAATGAGTACTTTAAGTACAAAATAAAAGTGTGGATACGAAGTTGGGACATTAAAGATGTTGATGTGGTGAAAGGCGGGGAAAAAATTAAAATGCAAGAAGGAAGGCTTGCCATTGAAGTGAACGGAAGCTATGATCTTGATTATCAAAACCGGTTTGAAGGCTCAAAATTTCTTCAAGGACTCAGAGATTTTTATCACAAATACATTATTAAACAAGTGATTGATGATTGGTATGAAGATGTTGCACTAGGAAAGATCTTTGACCTTACAGGGCTCATCAAGGAAAAACTCCAGTTTGAAGAAAACATGGTGAAATAAATGGCAGAACGAGACCAAGTTATTGATGGAGAACGCATCACATACGAAGGATTTTTCAGCTTTGCAGAACTCATAAAAATCCTGAAAGAATGGGGCGGCGCAAAAGGCTATTTTTTCCTTGAAAAATCAGCAACAGAAAACGTAAAACCCGACGGCAAATATGTAGAATACAAGTTTGCAGGATCAAAAAAAGTAAGTGATTATGCAAAATGTGTTTTGCCATTGCGCATCATAGGCAGCGGAATCAAAGAAAAAGAATTAGAAAAAGACGGACGCAAGCAACTTCTCTCAGAAGGAAAAGTACAAATAGTGCTTGACGCATTCCTGGAAACAGACTATGAAGGACAATGGGAATCAAAACCCCTGTATTACATGATACGCACCCTCTGGGACAAACACATCTACAAACCATTCTTGTCAGGCTTTCGCGAAGATCTCAAACAAGATGCAGTACAACTCAAGCAAGAACTCAAAGCATTTCTGAACTTGTATAAGTATTGAGTTCATAGAATATCGATTACTTTAAAAGAATTATTTTAGGAAGTGCTTCAAAATCGATCCTCACGATCAAAAAAGACGTTAGCACCTTTCGCAATGCCAAAACCATTAATGCGCTTTTTGCCAACTACAGATCCCTTGTACATCTTATCAGTCATGTTACTTTACCTCAACTTCGTATTTTTCAGTTTTATTCGCACTTTAAACTACTCCTTCTGTAACACAAACTCTTTACCTGCAACAACAATTTTGTAGGGAGTGAGCTTTTCTCCAGTGTATTTTCCAGTCACTACAATTTTACCTTCATGCTGATGTCTTTTTAGAAGAACACCTAATTCATAGGGAACTGTATCACAAGGAATTTCTTTTACAGCATACCACCCGCTACAAAGTACTTCTTTTCCCGCATCTGAAAGAACAAAACCAACATACGTCCTACTATTGAGCTCTTTAGACAAAGAATTGAAAATAGGGGTTGCCACGATAGCGTCTGATGGAACACCCTCAACAATAATCATTTTGTTATTTACTATACTTGCTGAATTACCCACAACTGCCTCAATACTTGTTTTGACAGGCTCTTGCTTAGGTCCACACCCAGAAAGTGCGAGTGCAAGAGCACCCACACATGCAACTCTACTCAAGCTATTTGCAGTTCTCATTTTTTCCCTCAACTTTCTGTTCTACCTTTTGCTCCAAAAAACTTTGTTCTTTTGTTTCTTGATTGCCATTTAAAAACCTAATCTTAACACCATCTTTTTTAAAGCTTGGATCTTCATTGAGTACTTTCTCAATATCAACACGAGTTTTGTCTTTGTATAATGCTTCTGGCAAAAACTCTTGAGTCACACAGCCATCTTCATAGGTTTCAGTCTTGAAAGCAGAATCATACTTTTCATTACCATCAACATCAATATAGACTTGAGAAAGACTTGGTTTGTTGTGAGAATGACGTTCTGCAAGACCTTTCTGATAACCCACCTCGTAAGTGGCTGCTCCAGTTATGAGACCGGCCATAACTCCCCAAAGCATGAAACCGATAATACTTCCAACAGTAAATTCATCACTCATCTTACTCATCCCACAAACATATCATACAACAGTCCAGCAAATAAAAAACACCTTTGCGCAAATACTCCACCATTACCAAACCTGGCTTGCGCATGAAGAAATCACGTATACAACTTTACCAAAAATAGTTCTTGAATAAGAAAGAAAAAAATAACCAAAAAAAGAAAAAAATTACTTTGCTTTAAATCCTGCCCAGAGTGCCCACACTGCAACTACAAGGTGGAGAATGTTATCAGCAGGGTTTTCTAGATTTGCAGTCAAGAATCCCGGGCTGACAAAAAAGCCCCACACTGAAGTAAGCAATGCAAACAATCCCACGAGGACTGTGAGCCACTTGTTGACTCCTTCTGGAAAACAAAATGCCGCAATCAATGCCACGACACCAAGCACAATATGTGCCACGTTTTCTGGAGTGTCTAACCAAAACACGCCATTAGGGCTGTTCAACGCAAACAAACCAATCAGTCCTAATAACACTAATACTACACCGCCTACTTGCAAAAATCCTTTTGGGCTTAAGATATCCATTATTTCACCTCACCTGGTTTTCCTCAATGGAAACACCAGGAGTATTTAACTTTTGCGAGAATTTTCTTTTTTCTATTCACCTTCACAAGTCAATTATTGACGCCTACTATAGCTTTGCAAGATTTTTTATACTGGTTCTTCTGCACCAGACATTATGAAACGAGCACGCGTAATCATATCAGTAGGAGGAAGTTTAATTGCACCACACGACATCGATGTTAGCTTTTTAAAACGATTACGCACAGTGCTTACTCAGTTTTCTCGCACGCACACATTTGCGCTCATTTGCGGCGGTGGTGCAACCGCAAGAACATATCAAGCAGCAGCACCTCATGCAACACACCAGGATAAAGACTGGTTAGGAATTTACGCAACACGACTAAACGCACTATTGCTCTGGACACTGCTCAAGAACACCGCCCACCCAAACATCATTACTGACCCACGATATACACCCCGCACGAACAAAACTATAATTGCTGCAGGATGGAAACCAGGCTGGAGCACAGACTATGATGCAGTCATGCTGGCACACAAACTCAATGCGAAAACAGTGATAAATCTTAGCAATACTGACGCAGTATACACCGCAGACCCACGCACCCACAAAAAAACAAAACCTATTGCAGACATGACCTGGAAACAATACCTTAACATGATACCAAAAAAATGGACACCAGGCATGAACTGTCCTTTTGATCCTGTTGCTTCACGACTTGCGGCAAAGAAAAAAATTAACGTCATCATCATGAATGGAAAGGCACTTAACAGATTTATGCAATTTCTCAAAACAGGACGTGCACAAGGAACAATTGTACACCCATGAAAAACCACCTATTTCTCGGCCGTATTTTTTTAATTATTTTTTTCTTTGTTACACTACTGAATTATGCTAATGCAAATGTACTTACTGCAAAAGAACTTAGTGCAGAAATAATTATTACTGGAGGAATTGATGTTGTTCCGCAAAGCGCAGAAGCACAGATTTCATCACTACGCGCAGACCTTTACTTGTTTCCTCGCACACTTCCACAACAAACTGCTGGTGTGTTTCATACCATGCCGCTTGCAGAAATTTCTGACAAAATTGTACAGTACCACTGGAGTAATCCTTCAGAACACATAACATATGAACTCAGCACAACGGTTAACACAAATGACGCCATACGAGTAAAGAAAAAAGATTTGTACCCAGTGCAGGGTATTCCTCCTGAAACAATGCAGTTTCTCCAAGAATCAAAAATAATAACCTCAACTGATTCCAAGATACGCGCACAAGCAAACAAACTTGCCACAGGAACAGATGATCTCTTTATTGTTGTCACACGAATTGCAGACTGGACAAAACAAAATGTTGTTTACAACCTTACCAGTCTCACTGCAGAAGTAACTCAGCCTGCGTCATGGGTGCTGGAACACAAACAAGGAGTGTGCGATGAACTTACCTCATTATTTATTGCCATGCTTAGATCAATAGGAATTCCTGCACGATTTGTTTCAGGACTCAGTTATTCTGCCTCACCACTTGTACCAAACAACTGGGGAAGTCATGGCTGGGCAGAAGTCTGGTTTCCGCACACTGGATGGGTGCAGTTTGATCCTACATTTGGCCAGTATGGCTGGGTTGATGCAGGGCACATTACCCTCAAGCAAGACGCTGATCCTTCAGAACGCAGTGTACAATTTGTGTGGGAAGCGCGAGATGAACAAATTCAGGCACAACCTCTTCACATGAGCGGAACTATACAAAATGAAGGAAAACCACGCCCTCCTGAACTTAAACTTCATATTGAGCAACTACATAACCGCATAGGCTTTGGTAGCGCAAACGTGATTCACGCACGAGCCACAAATCTGCAAGACTATTATGTTGCCACACGACTACGCCTTGCAACCGCACCAGAACTCAACGTAGAACTGCCTGAACAATTGCTGATTCTTCAACCACACAGTGAAAAAATGGTTTCATGGCTTGTGAGAACAACTACTAACTTACAACATGGATTTTCATACTCCATGCCACTACTTGTGTTCAGCGACCTCAATGAAACAGCTCATGCAACACTCATTGTTGAAGAACACCTTCCAGTTTATACGTCTGATGATGTACTGCCAGAACTAGAAACAGAACTTCAAGGAAACGTACTTTCATGCACAGTCTCAGCACACACCATTTCACCTCAAGAAACATCAACCGTATCATGCCTGATTCCAAAAACCTACACAGAACTTTGTCTTAACAAGAACTGTAAACAAGGAGAACGTGAGATCACCTTCACAATTCAGTACACTAAACCAGGATTTTTCCCACAACACCTGAACACACCTGATAACGAATATGGGTTCACAACAGTTATAGAAATGCAGGACAAGCCACAGATCGCACTAACTCAGATTGTTGCGCCCGCACAAATAGGATTTGATGACGCTGCAACCATTACTTGGTCTGTAGAACAAACCTCATTTGCACAAGCAAAAAACATTATTGTTACACACAAGCACAGAGAGAAAAATATATCCTGGCCTCTTGAACAATTTGAGCCACAAGAATTTTCAGTACATTTAGCTGGACGCACTCTTGAAAAAGAAAATGAATTTGTGCTACGCGTCACCTGGCAAGATACTGCGGGCAAAACATATAGCTCTGAAAAAAAGATTTTTCTTACAGTCCACGGAAACTGGTGGCAGAGTATTGTGCTGTGGATGAATGGAATTATGGCAACGCTTGGCTGAGCCACAGTCTAAACAGCTGGCATAACCCTTATAAATGCAATACACCTTGTCACGACATGACCAAAAATATACCCCTTGAAAAAATTGTGCCAGACACCTGCATACTTGTTGAAGCACTGGTGAGCGCACAGGTTGAGAAAAAACAGCTCAGCATAAAAGAAATCATTATTCATGAAGCAACACTTGCTGAACTAGAACATCAGGCAAATGCAGGTAAAGCAATAGGTTTTATTGGACTTGATGAAATCAAACACTTACGCGAGATGGCAGACCAGAAACTATTTACCCTGCGCTTTTCAGGCAGAAGACCAAGTGCAGCAGAAACAAGGATGGCAGCACAAGGAGAAATTGATGCACTTATTCGCCAGCTTGCATATGAGGAAGATGCAACACTCTTAACTGCAGATCATGTGCAAGCAAAAACTGCAGAAGCACGAGGCATTAAGGTTTTATTGTTTCATAACGAAAAAAACAGGCAGGAACGTAGCCTGCAAATAGAAACATTTTTTGATACACAAACCATGAGCGTGCATTTGCGCGAAGGAGTTACACCCTTTGCCAAAAAAGGAGTGCCCGGCAAGTGGGAGTTTGTCATGCTCTCCGAAAAAGAACTGACAGAAGAAGACCTGAAAAAAATCTCCTCAGAAATAATCACTGAAGCAAACAGTCGCAAAGACTCATTTCTTGAACTTGAACGCGATGGCTCAACAATAGCCCAGCTTGGACCCTACAGAATTGTAATACTCCATCCACCATTGAGTGATGGTTGGGAAATAACTGCAGTACGACCTGTCAAAAAACTTTCTTTGGATGACTATAAACTATCAGAAAAACTCAAGCAACGCATTGCAGCTCATGCTGAAGGAGTGCTTGTTGCAGGAGCACCAGGCCAAGGCAAAACAACTTTTGCACAGGCACTTGCAGAATATTATGCTGCCAAAGGAAAAATTGTAAAAACCATTGAAGCACCACGCGACATGGTACTGCCTCAATCAATCACACAACTTTCTGTCAGCAAAGCAACACCTGAAGAATTGCACGACATACTACTCCTCACACGACCAGACTATACTGTGTTTGATGAAATGCGTAATACCAAAGATTTTGCCTTATTTGCTGATTTGCGTCTTGCAGGAGTTGGATTGATCGGAGTGATTCACGCAACAAAAGCACTCGATGCAATTCAACGATTTATTGGCAGAACAGAACTTGGTGTGATACCTCACGTTATTGACACAATTCTTTTCATCAAAGAAGGCACAGTTCATACAGTATTGAGCATTCAAATGCTTGTGAAAGTGCCTGAAGGAATGACTGAAGCAGACCTTGCACGACCAGTAGTTGTTGTGTCTGATTTTGAAACAGAAAAACCTGTTGCTGAACTGTATTCTTATGGTGAGGAAACAGTTGTTGTACCAGTTACAGAACATGCAGAATCAGGAGCGCGCAAACTCGCCGCCAAAACAGTAGAACACGCACTTCAACGCTTTAGCACGCAAGTCAAAGTAGAACTTACTGGAGACCACAACGCAACAGTGTATGTGCCAGAAAAAGACATTGGCGCAGTAATTGGCAAAGAAGGCGCCACAGTTACTCGTCTTGAAAAAGAACTTGGCTTACATCTTGATGTGCGCGCACTCACAGAAAAAGTATCTGAACAAAAAAAAGTTACAGGCAACCAAGTGCCTTTTGAACTAGAATACGGAGGAAAACATGTGGAGATCTTTGTGAATGCACACGTCAAAGACGTACACCTCTACGTTGGCAGTACGTACCTTGCGTCATTCAACATTGGCAAAAAAGGAATTATACGCATCAAGAAATCCAATTCACTCGGAAAAACACTGATGAATGCCATTGATGCTGACGAGCAGATACGAGTGATGACCTAGTGTTTGCGTTATTGAACTTTTTGCCCACAACCCTTTTATACCTCTTTTTGTTTCATACAGACATGATTGACATTAGCCTGGTACGCGCAGATACAGCTGGTGTAAAAGCAAACATTGCAAAAAGAAATAACCCTGCATACAATGCACAACTTCAAGAACTTATTGCAGTAGATGCAGACTGGCGTACGCTTAAAACTAAAATTGATGGCTTGCGACAAAAACGCAACACTATTTCGCTACGCATTAATGAAGCCAAAAAAGCAGGAAAAGAAATTCAAACAATTACCCGAGAAGCAAAAGAATTGCCTCAGCAAGTTGCAACTGCAGAAGAAGCACTCAAAAAGGTTGAACAACGCATGCGTGTCTTGCTTTGCAAAGTCCCAAATCTTATTCATGACTCAGTACCTGCTGGAACCGATGCAGCACAAAACAAAGTTGTGAAGGAATTTGGCAAGATAAAAAAACCAAAGTTTGCACTCAAATCACATGTTGATCTTGCGCTTGCTAATGACTGGATTGACCTTGACCGCGCAAGTAAGATCACAGGAAGCAGATGGTATTTTTTGAAAGGCGACCTTGCAATTCTTGAAATGGCACTTGCCAGGTTTGGTGTTGATTTCATGCGCAAGAAGGGCTTTCAGTTTGTTGTACCGCCTCACATGATGAACAAGGCAGCATATGAAGGAGTCACCGACTTTAGCGCGTTTGAAGATATGCTTTACAAAATAGAAAATGATGACTTGTACACTATTGCAACAAGCGAGCACCCCCTTACCGCCCAATTTATGAACGAAATTTTAGAAGAAAAACAATTGCCAATCAAGATTGCAGGATATAGTACAAACTTTCGCAAAGAAGCAGGAGCACATGGCAAAGACCAAAAAGGAATATTCAGAGTCCACCAATTCAATAAAGTGGAACAAATAATTATTTCAAAACCCGAAGACTCTTGGAAAATGCATGAAGAACTTGCGGCCAATGCAGCAGAATTCTGGAAAAAACTAGAAGTACCATTTCACCAAATCGTGCTATGCTCAGGAGACACTGGAGCAGTGAGTGCAAAAACCTATGACTTTGAAGCATGGTATCCAGTACAGCAGGCCTACCGAGAAGTAGGAAGTTGCTCTAATGTCACAGAATACCAGTCACGAGGACTCAACATTCGATATGGTGCTGAACGAAAATTCTGTCACACCCTAAACTCCACTCTTGTTGCAACATCACGCGCCTTAGTTGCACTGCTTGAAAACCACCAACAACCTGATGGCAGTGTCAACATACCAAAAGCATTACACAAATACACAGGATTTAAGGTAATGAAGGCAAAGAGAACTTTGCATAATCACGAAAAAAAGAGGCAACGTTCTCTAAGAGAAGTTTGAAACCAAGTCATTTGTTGCCTCTGTAAGGCAGTTTATTGAATTGTTCAAACTTCTCCAAAGAAGGATACTCAATGACAAAATCGTATAGAAGAGTTTGAATAACCTCTGAAAAATACTCAACAATACTACACTTGTTTTGTAGGATACAGACTGCTGCAACAGTCCCAGAGAAGAGGTTTGACTCCTGCTCAAATAAGAGGTATTCAAACCTCGCTACGAAAAAGAGGCCTAATCTGATGATAAAAATTGAGGATTAATAATTATGAAAACAAAAATAATCAAAATAAACCCTGAAAAAATAGACCTTTCTAAAATTAAGATAGCTGCCAAAATTCTAAGAAAAGGTGGATTAGTAGCTTTTCCCACAGAAACTGTTTACGGATTAGGAGCAAATGCTTTAGATGTTAACGCAGTGAAAAAAATATTTATCGCAAAAGGAAGACCTGCAGACAACCCGCTCATAATTCATATTGCTAATAAAAAAGATGTCATTAATTTTGCCACGAAAATTCCAAAAGGCGCGAAAAAATTGATTCACAAATTTTGGCCAGGGCCACTCACTATTATTCTGAAAAAATCTGAAATTGTTCCTCATATTGTAACCGCGAACCTTGACACTGCTGCAATTAGAATGCCTGCGCACAAAATCGCTTTAGCATTAATTAAAGAAGCGAAAGTTTCTATAGCCGCACCTTCTGCAAATCGCTCTGGCAAGCCAAGTCCAACATCAGCAAAACACGTTATACATGATTTGTATGGAAAGATAGATGCTATCATAGATGGTGGTGAAACAAAAACAGGTATTGAATCTACTATTCTTGATTTAACTACAAATTCACCGATCTTGTTAAGACCTGGCGGGGTTAATTTGGAAGAATTAAGAAAGGTTTTAGGCAAAATAAAAATACACCCACTTGTTAAAGAAAAAAAGATAAAGAAAATTATTGCTACATCACCTGGAATGATACATACTCATTATGCTCCTGATGCAAAATTAATTGTAATTAAAGGCAAATACAAAAAGGCTAAACAGAAAATTCAACAACTCGCTAATAAATACAAGAAAGAAGGGAAAGTTATTGGTGTGATGACCTCTGATGAAAAACACAATTACCAAGCAGATTTGATAAAATTTGTTGGAAAGGATTTTGATACAATCGCCAAAAATTTGTTCAAAACTTTCAGGGAATTTGATGAAGACAAAATAGATGTGATTCTTGCTGAAGGCGTTAGTGATCAAGGAAAAGGACTCGCGATAATGAACAGATTGAGAAAAGCAGCTCACAAGGTGATTAAAGTATGAACCAGACACTTAACCACTATTCCTGCCAGACTCAGTACAAGCTGCATTGGCTCATGCC
The DNA here is from genome assembly GCA_023266895.1 of Candidatus Woesearchaeota archaeon. Taxonomy (GTDB): domain Archaea; phylum Nanobdellota; class Nanobdellia; order Woesearchaeales; family ARS49; genus JAHFOI01. Next base: position 1,497 of record JAHFOI010000023.1, on the reverse strand, counting down.
CGCAAGAAAAGAATGCGAAAAATTACTGCCGACCAAAGACACAGGAGGAGTAGCTCATGAGCAGTATTCCTTTTTCTTACAAACTTGGTTTCCTCACCAGACTAGAAAATATTTACCATGACACTCACTGACAAACTTGGTTTTATTCCACTCTACGTAGCACTTAAGATACTTGATCGTGCACCGCAGGACTTGCACCCAGGTCATGCAGGCGCGCCAATGGCTGAAGTCCCAGAATATGATACCAGACAACTTTCTCACCAAGAAATTAGTGAAGTACTTCTGTTACCCAAACCTGTGCTTAATGGTCTGCGCAGAAAAATTGTTGAAGACCACTTGAAAAACCCTTTACTCAACAAAGCAGTATGCGGAACACAACCTCTTGAAGAAGTTATTCAACGATTTTATGAACGACACGAACAAGGAATACTTGCAAGCGAAAATGATCTTTCCTATGTATCAAGCTTGCTTGCCACGAATCTTGGAAATAAAGGCATGAATGCATATCGATCTATTTTTCCAGTCACTGCTGCAGTGCTTGGAGGAATTGGTGCAGCAGGATTACAATTGAGCATGCTGTACGGAACAATAACTACGTTGTTCTCTGCAATCACTGGACTTATTGCATACGCAAGCATACACTGGATTGAGAAATGGGATACCAAACATTATGCACACAACAGAATTCAAGCAGCAAAATATATTACGAAACAAGTGAAAGAAGTACTTGCTGAAAACAGTAGTGATGAACCCTCTGAATCAAAAACCTTGATTGCTGCGCAAGAACCTTATGCAGTTCATTAACTTTACACACCTTAATTTTAATCACAGCGAACCTTTATATACCGCGTTTTGTTGGCAGGAATCATGGGGTTGTTTGACAACGTGCTTGGTTCTGGGGAAAGCCTATTCAAAAATGAAGATGCTTTAGAACCTGATTTTGTGCCAAAATTATTACCCTACCGCGAACAACAACAGCGCGCGCTTGCAAGCTGCATCACACCACTTATGCAAGACAGAAATGGACGCAATGCATTTGTATTTGGACCGCCAGGCATAGGAAAAACTGCAGCAGTTAAGTGGGTGCTGCGGGATCTCAATGAAGAAACAGAAGCAGTCAAGACACTTTACGTGAACTGCTGGCAAAAAAACACAACCTTTCAAATCTACGTTGATCTCTGCCACCAGTTAGACTATATGTTCACGCAAAACAAGCGCGCAGAAGAACTCCTTGAAGTGCTGAAAACAATCCTGAACACACGATCATGCGTGCTCGTGTTTGATGAAGTTGATAAAGCAGAAGACTTTGAATTCTTATATTCTCTGCTCACAGAACTACTGAAACGCTCCCTGGTTCTTATTACCAACTACAAGGAATGGATTATTGACATGGAAGACAGGCTCAAGTCACGCCTCTTACCAGAAATGCTTGAGTTCAGAGAATACAACCATGCAGAAACAGAAGGCATCTTACGTCAACGCTTAGAATATGCATTT
>JAHFOI010000022.1 GCA_023266895.1 Candidatus Woesearchaeota archaeon | reverse complement strand
AATGAAAACTCCCGCATACCCCAGGGTTGCTCTCTGCGGCTCGCAATCCTCACCTATTGGCTTGACGCAGAATATCTATAACTAGGGCAGGAGTTTTCAATGTTGATAATACCCCGGCAACCAACAATATTCAAGTCCCAGTAACCACAAGCGGTGGGGTATTCTCAACAAATAAAGAAACTAAAAAAAAAGAAAGATCTCATCCTAATTCATAGACTACGTCAACGTGTGCGTTCATGCTTACTTTTTGTGGTTGCACATCAGGTGCTGATTTTGCCATGCCTTCGGCCATCATTGGATAGGTATTGTACATGTACGGTCGTGGGTTGTAGATGTTGCTTTCTGTGATGCTTTGTATTTTGCCCAGCGAAAGACTCATGCCTTGAGTTATTGCTTCAGCTTTTTCTTTAGCTCTACTTGAGGCAAGGCGTAAGAGTTTTGTTTGAGCTTGTTTTTCAGCATCTTTACTGAGGGAAAACTGCACGTTTTGCACACTATCAGCTCCGTTTTTCACTCCCAAATCAAGAAGTTCTCCAGCTCTTGCCACATCAGTAATCGTGACTTTCAGAGTGTGTGTTCCTGTATAACCAGCAAATTCTTGCTTTCCTGTGGTTGGATTCCAAGAGTATTCAGGATACACATTGTAGTTTGTTGTTTCTATTTTGTCGCTTGCCACTCCTGCATCTTTGAGTGCTTGAATAACTCGATTGCTTCGGTCAGCGTTTTGTGTTTGTGCAGTTTTTGCGGTTTCTGCTTTGCTCAAAAAACTAAACCACAATTCTGCTTGATCTGGTGCAAACTCAAGACTTGAGTCGCCAGTTACTGAAAGTGTGTGCTTGTTTTCGCGGTCATCTTTAAGCACAAAAGGCCCTTGAGGCATGCATGCTGTTATCAAGAGCAATGCACCAATAATTCCTATCATTATTTTGGTATTCATCATAATCACCTTCAGTACTCAAAAGCTGAGCAAATATAAATACTCTGTGAAATAGTGAGGGAAAAAGCTAAGGAAATGAAGCAGGAACTTCCTTAAAAAATCCTTTGTTCTACCTCACAATTTCTCTATCAACACCAATTCTTCAGCACCTGTTCGCATGTCTTTTATTCTGACTTTTTTCTGCATGAGCTCTTCTTCGCCAACAATAATTGTTTTTTTGACACCCAGACTGTTTGCAACTTCCATTTGCTTGCTAAACTTGCGATTCATGAGGTCTATCTCAACTGTTGTTTTGCAACGCAGAGTGTTTGCGATTTCTCGTGCTTTTGCGCGTACTAATTCAGAAACTGCTGCAACATAGTATTCTTGGCTTAGGCTTGGTTTTGGGAGAAGTCCTTTTTCTTCAAGCAGCAAGCTAAGTGTTAAATCACCAATGGCAAAACCAACCGCAGCGCATTTTTGTCCGCCTAATAATTCAACAAGATTATCATAGCGCCCTCCGCCAGCAATTGCGCGAAGTGACTGGCTTGCATCAAAGCATTCAAACACTGTTCCAGTGTAGTATGCAAGACCTCGTGCGAGTGATAGGTCTATGCGTATGCAATTAAGCTCAAGTAAGTTTGTGACTGCTTCTAGCTCTTGCAATCCTTGAAGTGCTGTTTCACTAAGTTTAAGCGCTTTGAGTTGTGGCAACACTTCTGCAGGCTTTCCTTTGAGCTGCATAATCTGCTGGATTATTTCATTATTGTTGGTGCTCTTACTGAGTTCCAGCTCAAATTCTTTTGTAGGCATTTTTGATGACTTGTCAATCAAGCGAACAACTTCTTCAATCTTGTCTTCTCGCACGTAATTTTTTAGTATGCCTTCAAGCAATTTTCTGTTGTTCAGGCGTATGATAAAATCTTTTTCTTGCAGTCCAAGGTTTTTGAGGCATGCCACAAGGAGTTGCAAGCATTCTGCTTCTGCATCAGGCTTTTCTGAGCCAAAGAGTTCCACGCTAAGCTGATAAAACTCGCGAAGTCTTCCTTTTTGTGGTGCTTCATACCTCCACATTCTGCTGAGCCCAAACCACTTGACTGGCTTTGGCAACTCACCTTGTTTTTGAATAAGCATGCGAGTGAATGGCACCGTAAGATCAAATCGTAATGCAAGCGCCTCACTGCTTTTTTGCTCAAAAACAAAAAGTTGTTGCTTGATTTCCTCGCCTGATTTTGCAGTCAACACCGGCTGTGATTCTATTGCCGGGCTTTCTACTTCTTGAAATCCAAAGCGCTGGGCTGTTGTTCTCAAGACATCAAAGATGTTGTTCAGTACTGCTTTTTGTTCAGGATACCAGTCTCTCATGCCTTTCACTGCTTGATATTTCATAAGGTGTTCCTCCACGTGTTTTGTATATAAATATTGCGAAGGGCGGAAGCCGAGAGTTGAACTTGGACTTTAGGCTTGCTGCACATTTCCACAGGCCTACGTGCTGCCACTACACCACAACCGCCAAAAAAAGTAATATACCTGTTGCTTGAAACTACAATTGATGAAAAAAACTGTATGATAGCAGAATATGCGCTATTCACAGTGAATAAAACCACTGCCGCTATAATTAAAACTAGTTAGAATTAATTTACTCACAATGAATATAATCAGCTTCGTTTGAGTTCATGAGATTCAGTAAGTTGCAGAACTATTTAAAGTTTTGCATGAATGGTTTTTTCCACTTCTCATTGTTTGATTTATTAGCTAAGAGAGTTTATGAATACCTTTCTTCATTCCATGCATTGCCATGGTTGTGATAGCCTCGTACTTCCCAAAATCCTGGTTTGTCTTTGGCACTGAACTCTAGTTTTGTGAGAAATTTGCTGGTTTTCCAGGCATACAAGTGTGGAATAATAAGTCGTACATATCCGTGTTCTTTAGGTATTGGTTTGCCATCAAGAGCAAATGCAAGGAAAACATTGTCGCGCTCAACATCTTCACGAGGTACATTGGTACTGTACCCGTCAGCGCCATATTGAATGAGGTGTTGCCAGTTTGGGAGCGGTTTCACGTGTTCAATAATGCGCTGCATTTGCACTCCAGTCCAGTGGACATCAAACTTTGACCATGATGTCACGCAGTGAAAGTCTTGCACAAATTCTTTAGTGCCAAGCGCCTTGAGTTCAGCAAGAGATAGCTCGCAAGGCTGTTTCACAAGTCCTGTTATTTGTAGCTTCCAGTTTTGTAAATCCATAACTGGCTGCACTCCCAAGTCAAGCACAGGAAATAAGGGAGTTAGTCGTTGTCCTGGAGGGATTCTGTCAGCTGTTTGACTGTGCTTGCCTTGCTTTTTGAAGAGCTCAAGCAGTCTTTGTTTTGCTGCCACTTTTTGGTCCAGGTCAGTCATAGGATGAAGATGGAGTGAGGCTATTTGAATGTTGTGAAGGATAGAAGGGCCTTTGCATCTCACGCCCCTCTTTTTTTACTAAGGAAAAACGTGTCTGGACATTCTAAAACTCATAAGTTACCAGACATGTTTTTCTTTTTTCAGCTGAAGAAGGGCTGCAATTACCAATGCCAAACTTTTTAATCTCAATTCATTTTCTTCTTCTGATGATAAAAAACCTTTCTGTTTCTAACTTTAGTTTGCAGCATTCTTTGGAGTCTGGTCAGTTCTTTCGGTACAGTCTTGTTGACGGTTGGTATTATGTGACTGTGCGTGACATGTTCTTTAGGCTTCGCCAACAAAACAATTTGCTTGAGTTTGAAGGTTGTTCTGAACTTTTTATCAAGCATTTTCTTGGCCTTGATATTGACTATGCAGCCATGGTAGAATTTATTGCAAAAGATGACTGTATGAAACAGGCAATTGTATGCTGTCAGGGATTGCGTCTTTTGAATCAGGATCCGTGGGAGTGCTTGGTTGGTTTTGTGCTGAGTTCAGTGTCTAATATCAAGCGCATTACTGCAAACCTTCAGAGCTTGAGTACAGGTGATGAGCTCAGGCTTGGCACCCACGTGTCTTGCATGCTTCCTCGGCCTGGCAGTCTTACAGCTAGCAGTAATGCACGTCTTGGTTTTCGCGCAAAATATCTTTCTGAAATCAATGAATTAGTAACTGAATCTTGGCTGCGTAAGATTGGTAAATTACCTTATCTTTCTGCAAAAGAAGAACTGATGACGCTTTCTGGTGTTGGTGAAAAAATTGCTGACTGCGTGCTCTTGTTCGGGTATGGCTTTCACGAGGCGTTTCCTGTGGATGTGTGGGTGCAGCGTGTGATGCAGGAAAACTATTGTCCGAAGCTAAAAAAGCCTGAGCACATTGCGTCATTTGGCAGAAATTATTTTGGCACGCACGCAGGTTATGCTCAACAATTTTTGTATCATTGGCGAAGAAGCTTTTTAAGTAGTTGAAAAATCCTTGGTTTATGAATATTGATGAGGCAACACGGGAAGCATTGGGCGGATTATGTCTTCTCTTTGAAGCCAGAGACGTTCCGCAACCAGTGATTGAGAATTGTAACAACAGTCGTATTCTATGAATCATAACATTCATGCCAAGTATGTTTCTTAATTCCTGTCTGACTTTTTTACAAGTTATAATTATGGGAATTGTTTCTTGTTCCCTAACGCCATGCTTCACCACGTAATTCAGGCATTGAATTAGGGTTAGTGTTTGCTTTATATATCTTACACAAGTTTTATCAATACCTTTCTTTCAGCAGGAGTCATGTCAGGAGTGAGGAAGTATGTGTTAGGTGTTGGACTTGTTGAACAACTAAAAACAACTATATACTGGGAGTTTTTAGATAAGTATCTTAAAGCACATGGCACGCTTAGTGCTAAAGCACAAGGTTGGGGTACTTTGGAAATTAAAAGTTTCAGTCAAGAGCATGCTGCAAGAGCACAAAAATTTAATGATCCTACAGGTTCTGGGTTTAAGTCAAGTTATTATACTGATACTCTTGGTCAGCTTTGGCAACGACTTCTTGAGGACTCACAAACACCTGATTTTGCACGACCTTGGGAAGTGCACGACGGTGTTCCTCAAGTATATCCTGCAACAGCTCTTGACAGAGTCTTGCTTTCAGGGTATGTTGCAAGTCGTGCTGTGCCTATGGAAGAATTAGTTAAATTTCATGAGATGCACTTTAAAACATTTTCAGCATGCGCAGGAACTCTTGGTGCAGTGTTGCTCACCGGCATTGAAACTTGCGAAAACTCAATTGAACAGTTTTCTGTACGAGATCCTGAACGTAATGAAGTGCGTTACAGGCCTTTGTTTTAGAAAAGTGTGTGCGTTCAATCTTAGTTCAATTTGTCTAAAACACCCAATAACTCTTTTGGTTTGTGAATAATTGCTTCAGGTTCTAGTTTGGCAAGTGCTTGTTTTGAGTTAAAACCCCACGTCACAGCCACTGATTTAATACTGCTTTTTTTTGTTGCATCAATATCACGTGTTTCATCAGCAACATAAACTGTGTGCGCAGGGCTGAGTTTTTTTTGGTGAAGAAGTTTACGAATCACTCGTCCTTTGCCAAACGCACGTGCTGATGCGCAAACAAAATCAAATAGGTGTAGCTTGTTTTGTGTTAAAAATTTTTCCACGTGTTCTTCACTGTTTGAGGTAACAATGCCAAGAAGATAGCCTTTTTTCTTGAGTTCTTTAAGTGTTTCCCTCCATCCTGGCACGAGTTTAGGCGAAGTATGAGCAAGTTCCTTGCGCACTCTTCTGACAAGAAAAGGCAGACGGAATAGCGATATGTTAAGCAAGCGCATCACATCGCGTGCTGGCAAGTTACGTAATTGTTCTACTTCTGCTTCCTTAATTTTTTTGTAGTGGTAGTGTGTTGATAGTTTGTTAAATATTTTTATTGCTGAAGAAAATGTATTAGCAAGCGTGCCATCAAAGTCAAATAGGATTGTCTCAGGTCTTTTCTTTAGTGGTATCATGTGAAGTTCTGAAAAAGGTGAGTATAATAAGGTTATGATAGGATTGGCTCTGGTGAAAATCTCGCCTGTGAGCTCGTCGCTGCTGCCGAGCTCGCGTACTTCTTGCTTCACAAACCATGCCTCACCTGCTCTCAGTTCACGACGGCATACAACAAAGAAATAAACACGCTCGCTCACGTTGGCAGCAGCGCACATTTTCACCAGAGCCGATAGGATTGACGCTTGTGTTATTAAAAATTTCGCAGGGTCTAAAACCCTGCAATTTAGTGCGAAATTTTTAATCCCAAAAACTCGCGGTGTGGCGAGGAGCGTAAAACCTTGGGCTTTAGCCCGAGGATAGCTCCGAGCAGCGATTTTTTGTTATCCCGAAACTATTTCCCTTTGAGCTCGTAGAGAAATAGTTTCGGGAGAATAACCATTCAAAAAGTTAGTTGCGAAAGCAGCGCACTCGACTTGGCGCGTTTCTTATTGAAAGGCAAGGAGGGCACAGTGACTGAAAAACGAGTAACGTAAAGTAATTTCTAAGCACAATCTCGCACATCATAAATCTGTAAAAGAATTAGTGCTGCTCAGGCAAAGGAGGTCAGTCACCGCCTGAACAGCAAGCATACAAGAACCATGCCTTTTAATATCAATTGTGAAGACTGCATCCTGACTCAAAATCCATAAAGCTTATAAAGAGACACTCTGGTTTCACGACGGAAAAAAGGCAGTGATAACTGCGGGCAGCACAATACATGGGATTTAGTTTTTTTATTCGCGGACCAGTATGGTTCTTTGGCATAGATGGCGTGTTTGAAGGACTTGCGTTTATTGTTGCTCTACTGCTCGCAATTTATGCATACCGCGCGTACAAACTCACACATGACAAGCGATTCAGCTTATACGCCCTGAGCTTTTTGGCAATCACCTTAGGACAAGGAATAAGAGCCGTCACTGACCTGCTCATGCACAGCAATCTTGAAAATGAACTCCCCTACATTGCATTTCTGCCACACTTGCAAAGCACACCCTTGCTCTTCACTGCAGGCTACTTTTTGCACATCTTATTCATGCTTCTCGGACTCATGATTCTCAGCTGCTATGCAATGAAAGTCAAAGACATCAAAGTGTTTTGTGTCATGGCATTTAGTCTTTTGCCGCTCATGCTTCTTGTAACAAGTGTGTATCTTGCATTCCACTATCTCGGCCTTTTGTTTTGCGCATTTATTGCATACTCCTACTGGAAGTATTGGTGCACGAAAAAAATACGACCAACCTGCCTGGTATTCATTGGATTCCTGTTCATGGCATTAAGCTACGTACAATTTCTTGCGGATACTGTGTTTCGCGTGCTTTACATAAGCGCGCACCTTACTCAACTTGCAGGCTATCTTTGCCTTCTCGCAGCACTTTTTATGGTGCTACGAAAATGATGTTTTTAAACAGCACACCATTACGAGGCTGAGACATGAGACGCAGCAAACAAGACATTATTTTTGACATGCTCAGAGCCATCCAGCAAAAAGGTGGCAGCATCAAACCAACACACTTGCTCTACAAGTCAAACCTCTCACACCAACGAATGAAAGAATATATTGATGAACTTAAGCAGCGAGGTCTTGTAAAAGAAGAGCAACAAAAAGAAAAAAACATGTTCCTTCTCACAGACCAAGGCTATGAGTTTTTGCAAAAATTCCAGCAATTAAAAGCATTTACCGAAGCATTTGGGTTATGAACATGACGCAAACTGTGGTGCTTGTTTCTGGAGGTTTTGACCCAATACACATAGGCCACGTGACGTATTTTCAAGAAGCCAAAAAACTTGGCACAAAACTCTTTGTTCTCGTGAATAATGATAACTGGCTTAAACTCAAAAAAGGATTTGCATTCATGCCAGAACAAGAACGCTGCCAAATTATTCAGGCATTTGCTTGTGTTGATGAAGTTCAGCTCACCACGCACTCTTTAGATACACAGGATATCAGTGTGTGCAAAGACCTTGAACGCATCAAGCCAGATATTTTTGCAAAAGGAGGGGACAGAACTCCAGAAAACATTCCAGAATACACGCTGTGCGAAAAACTTGGCATAACAATGGTGTTCAATGTTGGCCTGCCAAAAACACGAAGTAGTAGCGAATTTGTGCAAAAAGCAACCAAAGCAATGCAAAATCAGTGAGCTTGGTCGTTCTTTCTAAGAGAATAATAATACAAAAATATTGCTATATACGCAACAGTTGTTATAATCGCAATAATGTATTTGATGATCAAAGGAGGCTGTGAAATCAGGATTGCATAAATTAATGCAATTATGTTCGCAACAAGATATATCACGAATAAAAGCAAGCTGACTCCTTTTGTATCTTTGGATTTGATAGTCTTCATTATTTGTGGAATAACCATTATTGAAAAGAGAAATGTAGCAATCCAACCTAATACCTGTGAAAGTTCCATAATCTTACTATTAAAACAGCCCATTAATAAAGATGATGAATAAAAATCCCGATCACATAAATATATGCATATTTATAGGTATACAATTGAAAATTTGCTAAACCTTTAAACCCAGAAAAGTATGCGTAGCATTTGATCAATAATACTATGCGTTTAATCAAACTCCAATGGCGAACACTGCACATACTCAATGCCAAGCAACATTGCAGTCTGGGCTTTTTGTAATTCCATGCCAAGATATGCTGCATGCTGGAGTGAAGAAATAAGACCTCGACGCAGTATTGTGTAATAAATATCTTGGGGTTCTGTGCCAGAAATTTCTTCACGCACCACATGATCATTAGTGCAAAAACCTGCTTTAATCAATCCTTCTTCAATCTTGATAAGAAAATAACCTTTTGGATCCTGCTTCCACTCAGCAGGATTACGCTGGCTAAGCGTACGTACGATTTTTACTTTATGAGACTGATTTTTGAACATTGGAGTGCCAGGCTGCATAACAGAAAGCAATGCAGCAACTTCATGAACATTATAACTTTCTAACCCAACATCCTTCAAGCTTTTCACAAGACTATGCTTCATGGCGTGCTGCACACCAAAGTTTTCCCACACATTGCCTTGCTCACAATTCATGAGCTTACGCATTCCCAGACGCACAGCTTCAGCAGCAGCATAATCAGTAGTAGCTATCACAAGATTATCCTGACTTGTGCAGTCAATAATAATGAGTTCGGGCTCGCGACTCACAGGCACAGGGATGTGTAATGGTTGCAAAGCAACAAGCACCTCTGCATGGTCAATACCTCTGCTACCAATCACTACACTTGCTGTTTTACCTTTTAATGCATGCACAAATGCATCAAGCACATCACGACTTGCTGACGGATGAGGCACAATACAAACACTGCTGTTTTCCTTCAACCACACATTACCAAGCAAACGAAGTACCTGTACAACTGAATCACGCACTGCTTGACATCGGGCAAGCGCAACAATGGTTTTCATAGAATCATCTAGGTAAAGGTGGTTTTTAAAGGTGCGTTGAAGAAATCGTTGGTTACAGATCTATTTTGTTATTTGATAGGAATTTGGTCAGGTAGTTTTGCTATATTGCAGTAAATATTCAGGAACAGCATGCTTCTGAAACTCTGGCAACAAATTCCTTCCATAAATAATGCGCGAAAACGCTTCAGCTTCCATTTTCGCGCCAGTGAGCGCATGGTGAGGCAGTGGTTCACTAGGAAGACCAACATAGGTTAATACTCTGTCAAGAGAGATTGCTGAAACATTATTCTCAACAGTTATCACCTTGCCCTGACGCATCATATCTCCAGCGGCAATGCTATGTAAGTCAATCATTCTGTACGGTAAAGGAAAAAGAACATGTTCACGATTTCCTGAAACATATAAAAACTCAACATCAAGACGCGCATTATGGCCTGCAGGAGTTTGGTTATCGATTTTTGAAATAAAAAGTTTGAGCTGACGTAATAATTCGCTTTGTGACATTTTGGAAGGATCACGCACTTGTTGTTCATTAAAACCATTACACGCAAGAGATTTTAAATCAATCAATGCACCATCCCAAATTTTACATTCACCATAAAACTGGTTTTCGGGATTTTCAAAGTCTAAAGCACCCACAGAAACAATAGCATACTGAGCAGGCTCAAGACCTGTGGTTTCACAATCAATAACCATCATAAAAGACTAATTATGAACATTGTTTAAAAAGATTACGAGTTCTTGTGCAGCATATTTTCAAAATGAAATAGTATTAATTATTTTTCACGAATCTTTTTGCAAGAAGTGTTGCTTGGCGTAGCAATAAGGAATGAAGTTGCTTACCTGTTTTGTCATTTAAAAAAAGACAATACTGTCTGTTTGCAAGAGCAATCACATGAGCTCTTGAAAGACCGAACAACACACCAGCCATATTACTCATCATAAAATATTCAGGACTCAAAAAAAGCCCGAAAAAAACTCCTCCAGCATACCCTTTTACCACACTCTCAAACATTCCTTGAACTGCATTACCATACGCATGTTTTTGTACATAAGGAATGAACTTGTTAAGAACATCAGACATCAATACGTGCGGAGAGTCTTGCGCATAATTCTCTGCAATCATACAAGCTCCTCTTGCATAACGGTCTCCAGATTCCTCTATCTTCGCAATGGTTGCTGCAACATCTTTTATGAACTGCCCTTCAAAATCCAATATGCGCTCAAGCAAATCCCTCACCCAGTTCCCTGCCTAAATGCTTGCACGTGCACATCTTCATTACTTTAAAACCAAGCAGTGCACACTTGAGTCGTGCATAACTCACCGGAATACCCAGTAAGTCAAGCATTTGCTCTTTAGAAAATGCATGCACCTCACTTACTGGTTTGCCTTGCACGTGTTCCATAAGCATGCTTACTGCAGCCTGAGAAATCGCACAGCCCTTGCCTTGAAAACAAGCTTGATTTACCGCACCATTCTTCACTTTCATCTGTACCTCAATAATGTCCCCACATAATGGATTAGCCTCACGATGCTGTACATCAGGCGAGTCCAACTCACCAAAGTGTCGAGGGTTGCGATAATAATCCAGAATCATTTCCTGATACATCTCACTGCTCAAGCTTAAACACCTCACAGGCTTTTGTAAGAGCATTCAAAAAAGCAACAATATCTTCACGAGAATTGTACACTCCAAAACTCACTCGACACGATGCTGCAATACCAAGTTTTTCATGCAATGGCATGCAGCAATGATGACCTGAACGAATGCACACTCCTGCATCATCAAGCACTGAGGCAACATCATGTGCATGCATGTCACCAAGATTAAACGCAATCAAACCAGAACGCATAGCCGGAGTTGTTGTGCCAAGAATTTTTACCTGAGGCATGGCGCGCAAACCATTCAAACAAGTTATCATGAGTTCTTGCTCATGGGTTTGAATCCAGTCCCAACCAAGTGCTCGCACAAAATCAATAGCTCTTGCCAAGCCAACAGCCTCTGCAACAGGAGGGGTGCCTGCCTCAAGTAAGTAAGGCATTGCTGCAAATGAAGAATCATGCCAGTGCACTTCCTGAATCATATCACCGCCAAACAAAAAAGGCACAAGCTCAGCATGCAATTCTTTTTTAATATACACCACACCACTACCTGTTGGACCATAAATTTTATGACCTGAAAAAACCATGAAATCAACACCAAACTCCTGCACATTGACTGGCATGTGCGCCACTGATTGACAGGCATCAAGCAACACCTTTGCCCCAACAGTGTGCGCAAGCTGAACAAGCTGCTTCACAGGATTTATTGAGCCAAGCACATTAGACACGTGCGTAAGCGCCAACAATACAGGTTTTTTCATAAGCAAAGAACGCGCAACATTCATGTCAAGAAGCCCTTCAGGTGTGAGTGGAATAAAGTCTAAACGCGCACCTTTTTCTTTCGCCACTACCTGCCACGGCACAAGATTGCTATGATGCTCCATTTCAGTCAACAAAATAGTATCACCCTGCTTCACATGTTGCTGAGCCCAGGAATGCATGACCAGATTAATTCCCTCAGTTGCATTACGTACAAATACAATTTCCTCATTACGCGCACCAAGAAATTCTGCAACAGTTTCTCGTGCAGCAGCATATGCATTAGTTGCGCTCACACTTAAGGCATACACACCACGGTGAGGATTTGCATTTGCAGTTTCATAAAAATCCTGCAGTGCATCAATAACTTCCTGAGGCTTTTGGGTTGTTGCAGCACTATCAAAATACACTAATTTTGGTTGGGAAACAAGTAAGGGAAATGAACTCTTGCAGGAACTAACTATAGCACTATCATTTGCTGAAGCAGAGACATTGGCATACTGAGGTACACTATCTATCGTTGATTCAGGCAAGAACATATTTCACCTCTAATGCTGAATGAATGTTACGTTGTAGGAATTCTTGAACTTGCAACTTGGCAATTCTTTCAGTTAAAGGAAATAAGAACGCCTCAGCAATCATACGACGAGCATCAGCAAGATTAATACCTCGCGCAGTCAGATAAAACAAGTGCTGCTCATCAAGTGGTGCAACAGTTGCTGCATGATATGCCTTCACATCATTATTCTTAATTTCCAAACACGGCACTGCATCAGCTTTTGCATCCTTGCTTAACAACAAAACATGCTGACCAAGCCAGCTGGATGACTGACACGCTTCAGAAGCAATCACCATATTGCCTTTACAAAAAGCCTTGCTCTGATCAAGCAAAACACCTTTGGTAAGCACTGTTGCCTTGGTGTTTGGCGCAGCATTAATCACTTCGTGCGTGAGACTGAATGATTGATTTTCTTTACCCAAAAAAAACTCACCCTCATCAAGAACACCACCTGTTGCAAGAGCTGTTGTGCGATGAAGCGCATGAGTTCCGTTACTCACTAAAGCAATAGTTGTCTGTAGTTTTGCCTTGCCTGCTAATTCACGATGCCAAACCACACTTGTTGTTCGCACAATTGTACAATCATACACGAGAACACACTCCACAACACTTTCTGCACCAAGCACCAGCGACATGCTAGTTTTTTCTGGAGTTTCATCAGTGATACGCAAAATAATCATGCAATGAGCTCCAGGCATGACCTCCAAAAAAGTGTCTTCACGAACTACACTTGTTACTTCAGCAAGATCTGGGACTATACTTTTCATCCCACACTATCCTCCATGTTAAGCTGTATGAGTTTGTTGAGTTCAATTGCATATTCCATAGGCAGTTCTTTGGTAAACTCAGAAATAAAACCTAACACAATAAGTGCGAGCGCCTGACTTTCAGACAAGCCACGACTCATCACATAATGCAGTTGATCTTCACCAACCTTTCCCACACTTGCTTCGTGACCAATAGTTACTTGATCCTCATCAATCTGCATTGTAGGATATGTATCAGAACGGCTTTGTTCATCTAATAAGAGCGCATCACAACGCACAGAACTTACCACTCCAGGACAGTTTTTTGCAACTTTCAACAGCCCGCGATAACTTGTTCTACCACCATCTTTACACACGCTTTTTGAAACAATCCTACTGCTCGTGTGAGGTGCAAGATGAATTGCCTTACCTCCAGCATCCTGATGCTGACCTTTGCCAGCATATGCAACAGACAAAATATCAGCACGCGCACCTTTGCCTAGCAAGACAACAGAAGGGTATTTCATTGTGATTTTGCTGTTATGCACAACCAAGCCATTTGCGATAAAGTTGTGCGCGCCTTCAATCTCAAGATCGTATGTATCAACACAACCTTGAGCAATGATTTTAGTCACCGGAACAAACTGCAAGGGTTGTGTAAATTGATTTTCTCCAAAGTACAAAAAGTAATGAGTATATTCTTTCATTTCTTTGCCTAGGGGCTTCAGCTCTTTACGAGTCCACTTGCTAATCTTCATAGGATTCAATCCACACGTAATTGCAAGAAGCTTAATATCCTCAAGAAGCAGACGATTACAGCTGGTTATTGAAATATTTTTGTGATTTGATCGTGCATGGCCATCTGCTGCAATATACCCGTCAATAAACGCCCGCCGTTGGCTTTCAGTCAATCTAAAAATCCATTCAGGCACTCGCTTTTCTTGAGCACGCCCTTTCATTTCAACACTACGCAAAAAACTCACGAGATCTACAGACCCAACACGCAACACCACACCTTTGCGCGCAGGAACAACACCAAAAAGAGAATTCAGGTATTGCTCAACAACATCTGAAGCAGGATCTTCTTTTGGCACTGCAAGATACACTCTTGATTTATCAGTATAACCATCACCGAGATAAAAACCCAGAAACCACAAAAGTTCATCTGAAGAATGTGTTGGGCACGAGATTTTTTTCCTTCCAACAAACCTACTTTTTGGAAGCACAAAAGGTGTTCCTTTATCAGGCATGGCCCCACTAATAGCAACTAAGTCTCCAGGCTGAATTTTGTCCAAGGAAACCCAACCTAGTGAACGCCACTTCCCTTTTTTTTGCATTACCAAAAACGGATGATTTGCTGTTGCGGTAAGCTCGCGATGATTAAGGGTCTGAAGTTTGAACACTGCCTGAACTCCGCTCTTTTTAGTGGCAATAACACGTTTTGAAGTGATCTTGTACTGTTCATCAACACACCACACAAAATCTCCTTTTTGAACATCTTGAATATTCTTGATTCCGCATGTGAGAAAAACTTTTGAATTCACAGCCAAACAGCCTAAATTTCCGTCAATCCACTCAACAATTGCATTCTCGTACGCAAACGCGCGCTTGGTCACGAGATTAAAAACATCCCCGCTCCAGTTTTGAATTGTTGTGTAACGAATTTTTGCGCCAGGAAGCGCGACAAGCTCAACAACTGCAGAGTGTAAACTATCAGTGCTATAGACTGGTGCTGTGCAACCCTCAATATAATGCACACTCGCGTCTTTATCAACAATAATAAGTGTGCGCTCAAACTGTCCCATGTTTTTGGCATTAATCCTAAAATATGCCTGCAAAGGAATATCTACATGCACTCCTTGAGGAATGTAAATAAAAGTGCCACCGCTCCACACTGCAGTGTTCAGTGCTGAAAACTTATTGTCGCCAGCAGGCACGACCTTGCCAAACCATTGCTTGAAAAATGAAGAATGTGTTTTTAGCGCAGTGTCAGTGTCTAAAAATACCACTCCTTTAGCTTCCAAATCCTCACGAAGCTTGTGGTACACCACTTCAGAATTATGAACTACAACTCCTTGACTCACAAAATTGTGAGAGTCTTCAACTTCAATATCATATACTGGCCGTACTCCTGCAGGAGTTATTGAGTTTATTTTTGCAAACCCAATTTCCTGGTTTGTGTGTTTTCTAAATGAAGAGTTATTACAACTGCTAAAATCATGAATGTGCTTACGCAAGCGCATTCTTTCCAGTCGTTTTTCAGATCTACAAAGAAGCTCGTCAAACTCTCCACTTAACTGAACGCGAAATCCAGTCAAAAAAACAGTTTTTTTCAGAGGATGTCGCGACTTAAATTCCTGAATTGCTGAAGTTGAAATACCCACGTACATGCACAGTTGAACAACACTCTCGAGTAGCGATTTATTTGCGCTTGTTATAGAAACATCGTGGTTTTTTTTGGAATTTCTAACATACCCATCAGCATCTACATATCCTCCTAAGAATGCGAGAATTTGCTCTCGCGGAAGTGTGAAGAACCACGTGGGAACCTTTTTTGTTAGTGCAGTGCCACAAATGCCCACCTGTTGTAACCACTGACACAACACTGTTGAGTTTATGCTTAGTCGCCACACGTCAGGTTTTTTTGCTTCCAAACTAAACAGTTTTTTTGTAATTCGACTTAGTTCAGTTCTCAATTGGACATCTTGTTCAGGTATTGCAATTTCTATTCTTGCTTTACGCTTGCCTTTTTCCTGATGCACAAAACCATCACCACAAAACAATCCGAAAAACCACATCACATCAATAGACGTTTCCTTAGGCAGCATTACTTTTTGATCACGGGGCAGAGAAATCACAGACTTGAGCGAATGCGATTTTCCACGAATAGGCAGTCGTTTTGTGATGGCAATAAGATCTCCTGAACGCAATTCACTCAGATACTGCCATTGCGTATAATATCGTCCTCTGCGTGCCAAAAGCTTTTTTTCATGAACCAGTGCAAGAAAGGGATGATTTTGGGTTACACTTATTTTTCGTCCACGAATTTTGACATCAAATACGTTTCTCTCACCCTTACACACTACGCCATTTACTTTTTTTAGAACAAAACTATTTTTTTTTTCATCAAAAGAAAAAACTAGATCACCTTTTTTAATATCTTTTATCTTAACAGGACCTTCAATTGTGAACACCATAGAATCTGCTTCCAAGCATTCATATTGTGCACCAACACCCCCAAGAAACTTGCGTTCTGCCTCAGGAATACCTAATCGCTCAAATGTATTCTTAATTTTTTCAGGAACATCATCCCACGAACTTGCTTTGTTCTCGCTAGGCTTCAGGTAGTACGTGATCTTATCAAAATCAATATGCGACAGATCAGCACCCCAGTTAGGCATTGACTTTGCCAAAAAGATTTTAAAAGCCTTAAGACGTAATTCAAGCATCCATTCAGGCTCTGCTTTTTGCGCAGAAATCTCACGAATAACATTTTCATTCAAGCCTTGCTTTGTGGCAAATACTGGAGTTGTTGTTTCCTTAAAGCCATACTTCTGCTCATACTCTGTGTTCAAAAACGTGAGCTCAGTCATGCAGTCTCCTTAAGCCATGCATACCCTTTTTTCTCAAGCTCAGCAGGAAGATCCTTTGAACCACTCATCACTATTTTTCCTTCAGAAAGCACGTGCACAGCATCAGGATTCAGGTACGCAAGCATGCGCGCATAGTGCGTAATCACCAAACATCCAATGCCTTGTTGTTTGAGTACATTGACTGCATCGCAGACTATTTTTAAGCTGTCAATATCAAGACCTGAATCAGTCTCATCAAGCACAGCATACTTGGGCTGAATAATCAATAATTGAAGCACTTCAGCACGCTTTTTTTCACCACCACTCATGCCTGCATTTAATTGCTTATCAAGAAAATCTTTGGAAAGCTTAAGCAGCCCAAGACACTCATCTAAACGCTTCTTGAATTCAGCAGGAGTAGCGTTTGCATGACTTGATTTATAGCACGTGAACAAAAACTGACCAAGCTTAATGCCAGGAATTTCCACAGGATGCTGAAATGCTAAAAACAAACCAGCACGACTACGCTCTTCAGGAGCAAGAACAGTTATGTCTTTGTCATCTACAAAAACACTGCCTTGAGTTATTTTGTATTTTGGGTGACCTGCCAGCGCAAACCCCAAAGTACTCTTACCCATGCCATTAGGACCCATGAGCGCATGCACTTGGCCAGCACTAATTTGCAAAGAAACTGACTTCAGCACTTGTTTTCCTTCAATAGAAACACCTAAATTACTAATTACTAACATATAGCCACCTTCACTGGACCAACCAGTTGTTTTATAGTTTGAATAACATGCATCACATCTTCTTTAGCGGTAAACCTTCCCAGAGTAAAACGTACTGTGCCGTGCGCCTGTGCAGGTTGGAGGCCAATTGCGAGAAGCACATGACTTGACTGCATTGTTTTAGAAGTGCACGCACTGCCTGTTGAAGCATACACTCCACGCTCACTCAGCTGAAGCACAAAACGTTCAGCTTCACATCTCGGAAATATAACACTCACATTATTTGCCAAACTCTGAGTTGCAGAACCATTTAATTGACAGCCCATGCTTACTAATTCTTTGATGAGCAAGTCACGAAGTTCAGCCAGGCGAGGCACTTCAGTTTTTCTCTCGAGCTCAGCAATTTCTAATGCCTTTGCCGCACCAACAATTCCTACAACATGTTCTGTACCCGCACGATGATTATACTCTTGCGCACCCCCAAATACCAAAGGAGTCACGCTAACACCTGAACGAACGTATAGTATACCAACACCTTTCGGACCATACATTTTTCCTGCGTCAAGACTCAACAAGTCAACACCTATCTCTTGAATTCTAAGAGGAAGAAGGCCTGCAGCCTGACAGGCATCAGAATGAAAAAGCACACCTCGTGACTGGCACACCTTGCTTAGCTCAGCCAGAGGCTGTACTGTGCCAACTTCATTATTCGCATACATGATAGAACATAAAATGGTGTCAGGCTGAATTGCATTTTCTACCTGTGTTGCACTTATTACACCGTGATTGTCTGGTTTCAAAACCGTAATTCTAAAACCCTTACTCTGCAAATGTTCGAGGGTGTGCAACACTGCATGATGCTCGCTTGCTTGCGTGATAATATGCCTTCCTTTGTGCATGAGAGAAAACGCCACGCCTTGCAATGCTAGATTCACACTCTCAGTACCAGAGCCAGTGAACAAGACTTCATGCGTGAAACAACCAAGCACTCGCGCAATAGACTGACGCGCAGACTGCACTGCATCAGCAGCATATTGTCCTAACGCATGCACACTACCTGGATTGCCATAGTGTTGCGTAAAAAAAGGAAGCATTACCTGCATAACACGTGCATCAACAGGTGTTGCTGCAGCATAGTCCAGGTATACTTCACGCATGTGTATTCACCCACATCATACTTTTCATATCATTCTCCTAAGTCCATTGCATTCGTCCTTGGTTCAGCACCCTCTTCATAGGATTCTAATATCTCAATGATTTCCTTAAACTTACACTTGTTGGTTTTTTGTTTTTCAGCCATGATGAAAGCAAATTGAGCAATTTTTTGGCACAGCGCCAAGCAGCTCATGCATCTTACACGTTGTTTTATCCTGCATTGCAACCTTGAGCAAGTGCTGAGTTTCACGCACTGATGTTAATGGATCAGTAATACGCGCTGCAGAATCACGAACTGCGTTGCGAATTCCTGCACCTAACGGAAAAGATTTTGCACGCTTGCCATGCATGTATTGAGACACTGCACCTTCAGTCAAGCCCAAACGTTTTGCAACCTCGCGTTGACTCAGGCCTTGCACAATCATTGCTTTGGCAAGCGCCCTGCGAATTGCAGGCAAGACATAAAAAACCTCTACCTCTTGAGGTTGTAACATTACTCTCCCACCCATAGTCCGCTCCAGTTTTATAAGGCAGGCATTTCCCGCACCCATACCATGCTTCTTAACAATTGTTAAGCTTATAAAGGTTTGCGAGCAATATTTTTTATGCACGTAAAAAAAGACATGTTCTGATTCTGTGGAAAAATATCGTACCTTGTTCGAGACATCAAAAAACAAAACATATAAATAGGAGGAGAAGTGTATACTGGTATATGCAACAAACCTCACTCGCAGCTTTTCTCAATTCCTATCAACCAAGAAAACCAGAAAGAAACGCAGATACTGCACCTAAATATAGACTTCCTGCAGATATCAGAGCACATGCTGAAGAAACAACACGCCTCAAACGAAGAGAGCAATTTTGGCAAAACTTGGGCTATGTTGCTGTGGCAGCAGGAATTATTGGCGGAACCATCTTCTATGGATATCACTCTCGTGAATCGCCAAAAGTACAGTGCGACGCTGAAAAACCAACATATACTCTTGTGAAAAAAGCAGAGTAGCACACACTTTTGATACTGCATGACACTGCAATAGTCATGGCGATACTATACAGGATTTTTCTATTGGTTTGCTTGAATCAGCATTCTGAACTCAGAAGTGAGTCTTTTTAGGTAGTGATGGTTCTTCCTATGCACGTGCCTGAAAACTTTGCTCGGCATCTTCTATTTCTCTGAGAAGTTCTTGAGCACCTTGTGCTTTGTCAAGATCTACTGCTGCTTTGCCGCAATACGGGCAAAGTCGTGGTTGCATGTTGCGCGTGAACTTCCAGTTACAACTATTGCATCGATACCTTAATTTTAACTCAGACATGAGCAGTGACCAATCATAAAAGTATTTAAACTTTGTGGCTATCTTTTCTCGATAGTTTTATTATTTTCTTTGAGCTGGAGGACAGACTTCTTTTAACAACACTCCATCAGCATATTGCTCGCAGCTTATGATCGCACTTGGTATGCGTAGTTCATCATGGTCTCTTACAATTCTGTGGTTATAGCCTTTTCTGAAGAACTCAACAAGTGCAAGCATGCTCGCAATTTCATCACCTTGGGTCCGACTGCATGCTGCAAAAAGTAACGTACTAGAATCAGGAGTGATACGCGCCATAAATTGTGCCAAGACATCTTTTGTGAGATATAACTTAGGGCAATTTCTTGTGCTTTTTGCGTGCGCAATAGGTGCTGTTGGTGGCAACGGGTATGTTTCTGGTTTTTTGTATACTTCAATACCTTCTTGTATAAGCATAGGGTGATGACGAAGCTGCCCAGACTCATTATTGAGAAGGTTGTCTAAGCACCCTCCTTGTACGAGCAATGCGGGTTTTTCTACATCATTTTGTGGAGAATACCTACCTGCTTGCCAGGCACTGTTATGACGCAGGTATTCTTGACCCCGAGGAAAAAGTATGCTCAAAGCTCTCATAAACGTGCAGTCTTGATTATTGACTCCAACAAAAAGCTTTCTTGCTTTTTCAGGAACACTCTCGGGAAACAAGGGACGTTCAACTTCATCACGAGTAATGCGGCGTAACATTTTATACTCCAGCATGACTTGCTGTACAAAAGATTCAAGGTATGTTCGTGGTACAAAAATTCCTGAATCAAGAACTACAACTTCATATTGTTCAGAAGGATTTTCAAGAACTGCAGTGCGAGCATGAAGCCAAGGCTCATATAGCAGGTCATTAGATACTTTTTTGGGTCTACGTAGTACTGCTCTCATCTGACGATGTGCAGAAGTAAGAACTTATTCAAAAACCTTTAGCCAAGTTTATAAACAGGAATTGTTCTGCAAACTAAGGTGATTCATATGACTGAGGTAAAACCGCTCAAGTATACGCAGTTAGATGGTCTTTCTGAAAAACAACTAAAAGAACACCATGCTGTGTTGTATGCGGGTTATTGCAAAAAGATTGATGAAATTCGTACAAAACTCACAACTGTTGACAAAACAACAGCGAACGCAAGTTATAGTGACCTGCGCGAGCTCAAAGTTGAAGAAACTTTTGCCACAAATGGAGTCAAACTGCATGAATACTATTTTGATAACATGACCGCAACACCTGCACTGCCTTCAGGAATGATTGCTGACTGGATTACCAAAGACTTTAGCAGTGTACCAGCATGGACTGATGAGTTTAAAGCCTGCGGTCTTGCAGCACGAGGCTGGGTTGTGCTCGCACTTGATTTGGACTCAGGAAAACTTCACAACTATGTTTGTGACACGCACAATCAAGGAGGGGTGTGGAACACCGTAGCCCTGCTGGTCATGGATGTTTTTGAGCATGCATATTTTATTGACTATGCCACTGCACGCAAAGCATACATTGACTGCTTTTACAAAAACATTGATTGGAAAGAAGTCAATGAACGCATTGTAAAACTTGAATTGCAAAAATTCAGGAAGTAAGTTTTTAAAGAAGCTGATAAAAAAGGACAGTATGTCAGATACGCAAACAGGCAGGTTAATGTTTGAAAAGTGTGGATTTAGCTCTCAACGAGAATATGTTGCTGCACGAGTTCTTCTTCAGTATGGCAAAGATGGTTATTTAGAAAAACCCGATATATCAATCTGCGTTGCAGAGCGCAATGCAAAAAGTCATGGCTGGGATACGTTTTCTGATTTTCTAGAAAATTCTCGTTGGAGATTACGATTACATATTGCTTCAGAAAACAAAAGTTTGAATGCTTCTGATTTGTGGAAGAAAAATAATACTGCATATGATGGAACGCATGCAAAGCATGCACGAGCAAGAAAAGTGCTACATGGATTAATTCGTACCTATGTTGAAGGACGCAAGAGTCGAGAATCTTTTAGGTATAAAGATTGGGCAGATGAGCTTGGCATAAGTAAAGCGCGTATGTCACAATATGCTTTGGGTCAGTGTTTGCCTGATAGTGAACTTCTTGCAAAAATGCTTCAGGCTATGAACTTGCGCTGCACAACTCTCGATGACTTTTTGAGGCAACATGAGCCGCGCCAAGATGTGCGAGGTAAGACATGTTAGGCATTTATGCACTTGGAGAAAATTGTTGGACAACATATTTTTCTTTTGATGAAGCAAAGCGCGCGTATGATGCATTGATTGAAGGGCCTTTTTTTGTGCGTACTATGCATGTGCGCGAGAAAAAAATGCGTGTA
>JAHFOI010000046.1 GCA_023266895.1 Candidatus Woesearchaeota archaeon | reverse complement strand
ATACTTTAATAAATTAGGATAACTTAATCACATTATGGCTAAACAAGTTAAGAAAATTGTTGCAATTGGTGGTGGCGAAATCAGAGACTCTGAAACTTTGGCAATAGACAAAGAAATAATTCGATTGACGAAAAAGAAACGCCCAAAGTTACTATTTATTCCAACGGCAAGTTCGGACAGTGAAGATTATTACAAGGGTGTTGATAATTACTTTGGTAAGAAATTAGGTTGTAAAACTGATGTCCTTTATCTGCTCAAAGAAACACTGTCGCCAAAAGATATTAGAAATAAAATACTTAATTCAGATATTATTTACGTTGGTGGTGGCAACACACTTAAAATGATGAAACTTTGGCGCCGTCTTGGCGTTGATAAGCTGCTCAAAACAGCATGGGAAAAAGGTATTTTGCTTTGTGGACTTAGTGCTGGCTCAATATGCTGGTTTGAATCTGGACACAGTGATTCTATGTCGTTTTACAACCCAAAAAAATGGAAATATATCAACATCCATGGTTTAGGCTTTATCAAAGGTATTCACTGTCCTCACTATGATAGTGAAACTTTGGGCGTTCCTAGAAAGACTCATTTTTGCAATATGATTCAAAAAATTGGTGGAATGGGTATTGCAATTGATAAAAATTGTGCAATCGAATTTTTTGATGATAAATTTAGAGTTATAACTTCAAAGAAATCCGCCAAAGCATTCAGAGTTTATAAGAAAAATGATAAAGTTATTTCTAAAATGATTGAACAGAGAAATAAACTAATGCCAATTGCAACTTTATATGAGCGATAACGGAAAACTGCTTTTATTGAATAGAATTCCAAATTTTCTTGCTTCAGTTGGTCGCACCCCGCTGCGCTCTCGCCTATCGGCACGGGGCAACTAACAGAGCTTAACCGACTACGAAACCTTGCAGGTTTCTCCATCAAAATTTATTTTTCGAGGGCGGAGTTTTGTGAGTTGCCTCAAAACCTCACGAACTTTTTGTCTTTTCAATTCAACAGAGCATGTCTTCAGCTCGATTTATGTTGAAATTATGCTATTTGTATTTTTTTAAGAAGAGTAGTTAAGCTTTTCTTCCAGTGAGGTAATTGTTCAGCATTTTTTAGATGTTTCTCAAACCACTTGATCTCAGTCATAAAATCCCACCACGATTTTTCATTAAACTCCTCAACACACATTCCAAACCCACATCGTTGAACGTGAAATGCATTAAACTCTTGCTCAAACTGACCTTGCACAGGAATGGAAAATACTGGTTTTTTCAAGAAAATTGCTTCACTTATCAAACTAAAGCCACCATTGGTAATCACTGCCTTACAATTTATCAAGTCATGCAAAAACTCAGCATCACTAAATGGTTTGCAAACGCAATTCTTACCCAGTGTTCTCTCACCTTGACCATAAATGACAAATTTTTGAGAAAGCAAAGGTAATAACTCCCAAAGTTTTGTGTTAGAATCTGAAGTTTGATACACCAGAATGTGTTTTCTAGTTGTAGGACGTGCACTCATTATTTCTTGACGCAACACAGGCCCTATAACATGCACATTCTTTGCAAGAACAGGTGCAGTAAAAAAGCTCGTGACAAGATATTCAGTAACAAAAGGACTTAACAACTTCATGACAAGTTTTGTTTTTAGTGAGGATATTTTTTTGCCAGGAGGAATTTGAGATTTAGTTTTTGTGAGCATGAATTGATTTGTGAAACTCACCAATGGGATTTTTAAGAACCACGCAGCCCAGCTTGATAAATGCTCAAAATCAGAAATAACAATTTGAGGAGAGGTTTTTTTCATAACAGCTATAACTCTACAAACACTTGCAACATGCTCTGGAAGATGAAATAGGTTGTGAATTACAGAACCAATGCTTGAAGCTTTATTGTTTTTGTAAACAATACGCAGGCCTTTTATTTGCTGCACGTTTTTGCAATGCTTTTTCAAAAAAGGAAATGCTTTGTCTCCCGCAAGAACTGTCAGCTTATGTGTTTGTTGCAAAAAATCAATTATTGGCAAAGCACGAACCGCATGACCCATGCCCTCACCACACACTGCATAGATAATCTTCATGTTAACCTCTTAAGGCAAGGAAGTTTGCAGCCCACAACATTCCCTCATCAGTTACGTAAAATGCAGTTTTAAAAGGCGTGCCATCAGGATTAAGCACTTCAAGAAATGTTTTGTGCTTTTCAATAATGCTAGCATATTGTGCACATGCTGCGTTGAACTCAGATGTACTGACTTGCTTTAACATGCGAAGATAACAACCCCCTAATAATGTCCAAATCGCAGTGCCTTGATAATTAGGCGCGAACACAGACTGCCAAATCAATCCATGTTTTGGAGGGTGCGCAGTATACTTCAAAGGAAAGGGCTTGTCAAGACCAGCATCTTGCATAGCACGAATGCTTGAACAACACATTGATTTTTTCGTAATTACTTCAGACCAAAAAGGAAACACATTTGCATCACCTGCAATAACAGTAGGAAGCTTGGTTTCGTCCTGAAAAAAAGAGCCATTCCAAAAGGAACGTAAAAATAGTTTTTTGGGAAAAACATACGAACACTGTATTCCTAATTTTTTTGATTCTCTCGCAACAATAGCTGCCATGACATTATCATAACAAGAACTGCTACGAATAGCATGATCTTTCATAGAAGAAAAATGCACGTGCTCACGAACAAGACTTGTGTTTTTATTAATAACTCTTGCGACAAAATCAGAAATTGCCTGCTGAAAAAAATCAGCATGCTCCATCACTAGTTTTTTTTGCTTTGCAACACTCAAGCTCAACAGCAAGAATGCCAAAGAATCAGGAGCAAATGAAGGAAACTCAAAAAGACGCCCGTGATCTATTGTGGTTGTAACACGACGTGCACGTGCAAACGTATTCACTGCATATTCAAGAGTTTTTCGCACTTCAGACTTCCAACCCAATTTTCGTAATGATTCAACTTGCATGCCAAAATCACGACACCAAAACTGAGAAAAGTGACCTGTGCTTGCCTGAAAGAATTCACCATTCCAGCAATTAGCAATAATTTGTTCACAGATCTGGTATGCATCACCTTTGTATTCTTTGAAGCCTTTTGTTCGCACACGAAGTGATCGTGAGAACATGTGAAACGCATTTGCGAGCATACGCGCCTGATGGGATTTGAACCCACGACCTACAACTCACAACCGCTGAAATGATTTCAACTTAGGAGGCTGTCGCTCTTTTCCAAGCTGAGCTACAGGCGCATGATCTCTTCACGTGCAGAATGTTTATAAACATTGCCAGTACATAAAAACAAGGTTGGAGGCAGAATGTTCTTCTGTACATCGTCACATGTTACTTAAGCAAGTTCCTGAAGATTTTATTGTTGAAGAAAAGATTTCTTTAGAATTTACGCCTGGTCTTTTTTTGTATGTGCAAGTGCGAAAGAAAAACCGTACCACACTTGATGTTGCGCAAGAACTTGCACGACAACTACGAATTCCCTTAAAACACATTGGTTTTGCTGGCTTAAAAGACAAAGCAGCACTAACAACCCAAGTTTTTTCACTCAAAAGCATTCACAAGGAACGGTTATACAGTGTTTCACTTAATACTGTTGAACTTACAGTGCTTGGCCAAGGAGTTATACCAGTATCATTAGGTGCTCATGAAGGAAATAAATTTACGATTGTTGTACGCGATATTGATAAACTGCCTATTGCCTGCAGAAAAGTACTAAATCTTTTTGGTGAACAACGCTTTAGCAAAAACAATGAAGAAATTGGACACGCACTTATTCATAAAGATTTCACAACTGCTGCAAAACTTGTTGCAGAACAGCATGAAGAAGCGAGATTTGCACTCCAGCATGAGCCACGCAACCCCATAGGTGCACTCCAAGTGTTGCCACTCAAACTCTTACGATTGTATGTGAGCGCATTTCAAGCACATATTTGGAACAGTGCAGTACACACATGTCAGCATGCTGAAAAAACACTACCCTTACCAGGCTTTGGAATGCGCGAGGAAGAATGCGTGATTGAAGTTATGAAAAATGAAAAAGTGAATGCGCGTGACTTTGTCATACCGCAACTGCCTCAAGTAAGCGCAGAAGGCGGAGAACGCAGTGTGTTTGTTGATGTGGAAGAATTACAAATCGGGCAATTACTTGATGATGAATTGAATCCTGGAAAGAAAAAGTGTTTTTTGGAATTCTATCTTACCAAAGGAGCGTATGCAACTGAAGTGGTAAAACAGATGGTGAAATAGTGTGTTCCTAACGCATCATAATCTAAATGGATAAGGCAGCCAATCAGTACTATCTGTTTTCCAAGCAGAAACTATTTTTTCTTTATCATCCACATCTACAAGTTTTACCTCAATAGGTACTTGGCGTCCATGTTTTTTTCGCAGTTCATCTTCAAATTCGAGCAAATGTTGACGATCTAAGTATGGAATGTCCTGTGCTCCAGTTCGCACAATAACCAACTGCTCAACATTCCATCTTTCTTCTTGCGGGCTATTGATCATAACACTTATTGCATTCATGATGGGATAGGATGGATGAAATGCAGAATCACCATGAAAGTGCCCACTAAAGAATTTTCCTGAACAGGAAAACGCAGCACCATATACTCGTTCTTTTGGAACAACAGGGTGATATGCTCTTGTTTTGGCATCACGTGCCTCATAAATTGCTTTTTGAGTAGTAGTAGTAGTTTCAGTTAATTCAGGAAAAGACAATTTCGCAAAAGTATTCTTGAAATAAGCTTTCAAAGGCATGACTGTTGCACACCCACCTTTTTGAGAACCACAAATGAGAATAGCATCATCAGTGGTATATTCGCGAAGTATATCTCTGCAATTCCCACAAGGAGTGCCAATCTTACCAGGCTCGCCCGCAGCAATAGCAATAATGCGCAACTTTGCATCCTGACCTCCCATTTCTACTGCTGCAGAAACAAGTGCTTCTTCTGAATGAATCCCTCGACCAATACTGTATTCTCTGTTTGCTCCACGAACCAGGTGATTATTCGCAATCAAACCTGCTGCATGAACTAAATAACCAGACTGTGGAGCAACAGGTGTACTCTGTAACGCTGCATGCATCAGCATCTCAAGATCAAGTTCTACAACGTCCACTTTGCCCAGCGGATAATTAAATTGCCATGAGGTCATATCTTGATAATCTGAAAGAGGTATAAAAAGATGAGGTTCTCAGAAGTGCGCATACGCTTAATTGCAGTTCTTACACGCACTCTTTTTTCAAGTCAATCTTCCTCCTCACTTCCTCTAAAATCTCTTGCGGACTACCTACGGCAGACACTTCTACAAGAATTCCTTTTGAATTATAGTATGCAATCAAAGGAGCAGTCTTGACCTGATAGTCATGAAGG
>JAHFOI010000045.1 GCA_023266895.1 Candidatus Woesearchaeota archaeon | reverse complement strand
GCAGACCAGTATTAAGAATCACTTGCAGCCCACGAACCATAGTGAGTCTGGCAAGGTCAAAACTAAGACTTACTGGGCCAGTGCACGAAACAGTTAAATACCCTTGGCTATTCTTGAATTTATGAAAAAAATCATTATCTCGCTTGCAACAATACTTGCAGTTGTTTTGCTTGCTGGACTTTGGTTTTTTTGGCCTTATTTTTCTTCAGATCCTTTAGCATATGTTAGTGAATCAACAGGAATTGTTGAAGTAAATCATGGTGCTGACTGGCGGGGTGCAACTCAAGGCACTGTTCTTTTTGAAGGTGATAGTATCAGAACCAATAGTGCTTCAACAGCAACTCTTGTATTTTTTAGTGATAGTGTTGTGCGAATGCAGGAAAATGCTGAAATTAACATAAAAAAATTAGCTAATTCAGATTTTGGTGGCACAGTTTTTATTGAACAGGTAAAAGGAGATGTCTGGCATACCCCTGCACCTATCGGACTTTCAGCATACCAGGTAGAAACACCTGATGGAATTTTTACTGATGAAGGAACCTCATTTGGCTGTTCAGTTAAGCCTTTAGTAGAAAATGTTGTTTTGGTGAGTTCTGGTGCGGTAATAAGAACTGTTAGTTCAGCAAAAACTGTGAGTGCAACTTCAAAACCTCTTACTGTGAGTATTGGAACAGCACCTGCGCGCACAGCTTCTCTGAAAATTACTTCTGGTTTTAGCACAACATTTGCAAGGTCTGGTGAAATCAAGACTACTTCTATTTCAGATAATGCTGCGCTGAAGTCTTGGGTTGACAAAAATGCACAAGCAGATAGTGCGTGGCTTGTGAAAAGAAGAGAAGAGTTAAAGAATAAGTATTCAAGAAATATTAAGCTTGCAACGCCGCTTTTGCAAAAAATCATTGGCACACCCATAACGAATAGCGTGATTGATAATCAAATAGATTTGTACCTTCAAGGCAATACTGATGTTGGCAAAATGATTGCTGAAGGAAAAATACCAAAAACTATTGTTTGGCTGATTCCTAAAGACATTATTAAACCAGTAAAACCGCAACCGCCAAAGAAAACACAATGCACTTGCACTTGTTCTGAAGTGTGTACTTCAAGTACAGTCTATGGGTGTGCATATGCTGAAAAAATTGAAAAAAGTGGTGGAACTATTAGTGAATGGGGCACTGTGTCAGGTAATGCACCAAATGCAAAATGGAATGGTGCGATTAAAAAACAGTCTGATGGCTCGTTCAAAGGTGAATGTAAAGTTTGTAGCATTCCAGTTAATATTGTTGATGTTGCAACACCAACTGGCGACTGCACTGCACCTTGCAAAACTGCGTGCGATAACAATCTGAAAACAGAATCAAGAAAAGCAGCAGATGATTGTAGAACACAACTTGAAGACGCGTGTAAAGTGTAGCAAAGATTTATGACAAGTCTTTGTTCAGCAGAATTCATTTTTGGTATACATTTTATTTTGTATGGCTTTTGCACTCTTCAGATTTTTCATAAATTTTTGGTCCGAGATCATAGATGAGTGTGAAGCATCCTTTTTCTGCTGCTGAAGTAAGCGTTGGTCCATATTTTATTGCTGCGCTTGTTGAGAAATAAATGTAGTCTGCGTGGTACTTGTCAAGAATTTGTACTGCTTCAAGTTCTATGCTTGTTTGGTATAATCGTTGTATGTCTTTGGCACGTGTTGTTGCGTCTGTTCTGCTCGTGAATGTTGTGTCAAGTACTGTTTTTCGTTGGCTTACGGCAGCAATACGTTGTCCATCTGTGGCAAGAGCTAATACTGTTGCATTGACTGGTGTTCTTTCTTCAAGCCATTGGAGCATGAGTTTATCTTTATAGGGAAATATATTACGTACTTGTTTAACTATTGTAGGAAGAGGCCATGCAGTTGTGATGATTATGAAAATTAATGCAGCACATGCCAGTATGCGTATGTGTTTGCCTAGTCGTGTCGTACGTATGTACACTAAAGTGTGTACTGCCCAGACTGAAAAGAGAGTTATTGTTCCTATGGCAAGCAAGATAATTATGTCTGCGCGGGGTCCAAGGGGACTCATGATAATTGCTGCGCACACCAATGAAAGACTTATTGCGGTGGCAAGATATTTTTCTCTTGAATTAAATAGTTCATTGTAGGCAGTAATGGTGGCGCATACTACTGGAATGATGCCTATGGCAGTCATGGTCGCAAGTACACTGGGAATGCCTGAGAGTTCTGATCGTAAAATGAGGGGAATGTTTCCTGTGATTGTGCTGAGTCCATATTGTTTGAGGTCTGGCAGCCAGAACCCAAGATTTATGCTCGCGACAAGAATGCTTGTTATGAATGTTTTTACAAGATCATATTTTTTTATTTGCCGAAGCCATGACAAAAATAGTATTCCTAAAGTAATTGCAATCCACACCAAACTTACGGGGTGTGTGATTGCTGCGAGTGGTACTATCCAGTATGCGTGAATTGCATCAAAAAAGAAAAGTGCGAGAGTGATAAGGAGAATAGTGAGCGATTGTGGCCAGAGTTGGTTGAGTGTGTGTTCTGTGAGTGCTGGCACGATTGCCAGGAGTACTGCTGCAAACAAGGCAGTCACTTGGTTTTTGGTGAGTTTGAAGACAAGTAATGCAGTGATAAGACTCAAAAGTGCAGTTATGAGTTCTGCTGCTATTTTGAGTCCGGTACTCGTGCCAAATGCATATGCAAATCCTGCGAGTAAATAATCATAGACTGGCGAAAAAGTAATATGCCGTCCGCCCCATGCAAGAGTGTCTTGCCAAAAAGGTAATCCTGTAGTAAGAATGCTTTCTACTTGACGGACATGAAAATAGCTTTGGTCTGAACTAAATCCTGGAATACTAAGACTGTACCATAAACGAACTCCAAAAATAAGTACAACAACAAGCCCCATCCACTTCTTGAAGTGCTTCATAATCTTGTTCTAGTGAGGCTGGTTTAAAGGTTTTTCTATTTGAATTGCCTGCCTGCAAAAGTTCACTCGCCAGCGCTTGTGTGCCAGATAATGTCAAAGTATGCTTTGAAGCTTTGGGCTAGTTCTTTGTTGCGAATTACTACGGCAAGAGTTTGGTGGAGTGTAAAGATAAAGAGTACTGAGTCAGTGTAAATATCTAGCCAAACCGGACTGATCATGTTATTAGTTAAGTAACGCACATGTGTTTTTGTGAATTGCTTGCGTTTTTCTCCATATTCTCGTGCATTGCTGTTGTAAATAATGCGCATGCGTATTCCTCTTGCTTCTCTGCGTTTGTGAAATTCTAAAAACCATGCTTCCCATTTTTCATTTGCAACTCGTGGCGCACCAAGCACGAGAAACTCATCTCCTTTTTTCAATTGACCAATAAGTTCTTCTCTAATTGCTTTAAGTCCTTGAAGGCCTTCAATAATTTCTGCAAGCCGTACTGGTTTTTGTTGTTCTTGTGCTTCCAATTCTTTAGCAAGGTGTTGTGCTTGGATTTTTGTTTGAATGAGTTCTTGTTCTTGCTTCATGACCAAGTCAATAATTGCATGAGGGCTGTTAGGTGAAAATTGTTTAATTCCATCGCGAGTGATGTAGCTCACGAGTCCTTTGTCTATGAGTTTATCAAGGATGTCATACATTTTTGATTTTGAGACTTTGCTTTCTCTGCCTATACTCCCTACACTCGTTTCACCTATTTTGAGCAATGCGAGATAAACTTTTGTTTCACCTTCTGTAAGGCCTATTTTCTTGAAAAAATCTGTTTCCATACTGCGTGTTAGAGTTTTGGAAGTTATAAAGCTTGCTTTAGTAACCTACTGAGGGGGAGACTACATTAAAATACTCCTTCTACTTATTAATTACTGGAAAGAGACAATGAAAAAACCAGGAGGTTACAAATGAGGCCTAAAAAAATCAGTCTGGAAAAAAAAGAATTTGAATACGAGTTCGGAAAGTTTCTGATACTCCCAGAGTGGAAAGAAGGAGCAATATGGACACCTGAGTCCTGGTCCTCTGCAATCAAACTGCTTTCCAGAAAAAAATCGCTAAATATCATACTCCGCACAGGAGATAATGAACTTAGCACACTGCCTGCAAAAGAAGTTGAGCTTTGCAAAATAATTTATGGAGGCAAAAAACTTGGTATTCAGAATCCTAATTTCTTGGATCTACGTGGCAGAGGAGTGGGCTTAAGCATACTATTGAATGGCTCTCTTTATTCCAAAGAATTTGAAGAACAAGGTGAAAAAGTAGGTGAAGTCATACCGAGCAGAGAACCACTCTGCGAAATCGGCTTTTACTCTGCAAAGAAAAATCAAAGAGGATTTAGTATACCTCTTATTTCAGAAGGACGCTTAGACATTTACTTTGGTAAAGACACACGAGCATACCTACTCTAAAAAGAGAAGAATAGAAGAAGAAAAAAATTGCAGCCAAAAAAAACACGAGGTACAAGCCATGAAAACACAAGTGTATCTAACAATAATTTTTCTTATCATACTTGCAGCCTGCAATCAGGCTCCAAAGTATGCAATTCAGTCAGAACCTATTCACATTGGTGCTCTTTTTCCACTCACCGGAGGTCTTTCGCAATATGGCGAAGCAGCTTCGCACGCAGCACAGCTTGCAGTGCAAGACATTAACGCACGTGGAGGTATTAAAGGACAACCACTTCAGATTGATGTTCAAGATCATAAGTGCGATGCAAAAGAAGCAGTAAACATTTTCACACAACTTGCGGAAACCAAGAACATCAAAATCTTCACTTCAGCAGCATGTAGCGGAACTGTGCTTGCAATCGCACCACTTTTGGAATCAAAACAAGCGCTCTTGCTAGGAACCATCACAACAACACCAAAAATTACTGGAGTTTCACCATATGTATTTCGAAACTGGGCTTCTGATGGATTACAAGCAGCATTATTTTCTGAAGAAATTCAAAAGCGAGGTTACAAAACAGTCAGTGTGATTAACGAAGAAACAGACTACGCACAAGGACTACGAATCTCTCTCGAGAAAAACCTTGCAGGAAAAGGAATAGAATTTTCGTTTGAAAGCTTCGCATCAAGCGCAACTGACGTGCGAACACAACTGAGCAAATTGCAAGCAAAAAACGCAGATGTGCTCTTTATTTCTCCACAAACAGTAACGAGTGCAGAGCTCATACTCAAAGAAATGCAAGAGCTCACGTACCAACCAAAAGTATTAATGGTGAATGACAACATCCTTAAAGCAAGTGCGTTGACACAAAAATACAAGGACTTGCTTGAAGGCGCGTTGAGTGGAGACTATGTTTTCACGAAAACAGAACCAATGAATGCGTTGCTCCAAAAATACAACCAAACCTTCGGCAGCCCATGCACTCAAACAAACATTTGCGTAGGAGTCTACGATGCAATCCAGATGCTTGCGAGCGCAATAAAATCAAAAGGAACTGACGCAAAAAGCGTCCAGTCATACTTGCAAACAGTATCGTACGACGGCGTGAGTGGCACAATCGCATTTGACAGCAAAAACGACAGAGCGAACGCAAGCTACTCCTTGTTTGTCATACGCAACGGAACTGCGAATTTGAAGTGAAGAAAAGATGTTTATCAAAAACCAAAGCCTCACGCGGG
>JAHFOI010000021.1 GCA_023266895.1 Candidatus Woesearchaeota archaeon | reverse complement strand
AAAGTGGCAAAAAAGATGATTCAGGAGAGAAAAAAACTGCAGAAGGCACTGCTAAAGGAACAACATGGACAAGTTACAAACTTTTTAAGAAAGGCCATGGCATGGCAACATGGTAATCTTGCACAAATCTTTTAAACACGCTTCTGCCAAACAAGAACACGCCTCTGTAGCATAGTAGCCATTGCGCCACCTTGGTACAAAAAAACAAACAGGTGGAGGTCGCGGGTGCAACTCCCGTCAGAGGCTCTTAGACGTGAAGTGCAAAGCCTATAGTTCAGAGGAGTTGCACTTGACATCACGAAGCCTTCAAACTGCACATGGCTGTGAAGTGTGAATCCTCAGGTGCGAAAAAGGTACCGAGAACCTAAATGCTGATTCTTACATGGAAACCTCTATGAAACAAGACTGGCAAGGGTATGCAAGAAGAGTTGTGGACGCAGAAGTCTTGATTAAGAAGTCAGGATTGAGTTCAAAGACTAAGGAATTTTAGATCCATATATAGAACTGCTTGGAGCGCGTAAAGCACTCCTGGAAAGAATTCTTTGGAGCGTTAAAGTACCTGGCGCAACAGTAAGTGAATATGAAATTGAAAAAGTTTCAATCAAACTTATTTTTAGCAATCTTCCAAAGCACATTGAAATAACTTTGATATGATTTTGCTGCTGAAGGATTCTCAATGACAATACCTTCTGGCTCATCAGTCCACACCATAATTGCAATTTTGTTACCATAAATATTTGTAACTGCAGGACTTCCTTCAACTTCCTCAAGGTACCTGTACTCTGAGTTTTTCGTGTTAACTTCCTTTCTGCTTGAACGAATGATTGTTTTTGTGAGAATATTATTCTCTTTCTTGAGTCTTTCAAACTGGTTTACGAATTCAGGCATTCGCTGACCAAACTGACCTTCAGAGCCAAAAACACAATTGTTTTTTCCGGTGCGTATTATATCAAGAAAAATAGCTTTTACTCCTTTTATGCCTTTAAATAATCTGACTTGACCTTCAACTTTTGCAGACTTATGTCGCGCATGAAGTTCAGGCAAAATAGACTGAAGCTCTTGTTCTTGGTTTTTTACAAAATCCAAAAGCATTCGAGGGCCTGTTGCTTGAAACCACTTGATTTTTCCAATAGTAACATGACTCACAAGGCCTTTACGCAAAAGATGTCGCAGAGTTTCATAACAACTGCTGCGATCAATATTTGCAATCTTTGCAATTCTACCTGCTTTTGTAGAACCATGATCATTTAGTGCAAGATATACTTTAATTTCATTTGGAGAAAAACCAAGATGCTCTAAAACGTGTTCTATAGTCATTTAGAGAATTAACTGGATTGGCTATATAAACCAATCTGTTGTAGAAAATACTACTGCAAAATGCAGATCACGGGATGTCTTCGCTTGTACGAGTGGAGAGGTTTATGCTGACTATTTGCTGTTCTCTTTTTTCCTTCTTTTTTTGGTTCAGATTTTTCTGTTGGTTTAGTCCATGCCCATTTCGTGGCGGTCAGGGTTGTTCGGGTTGTTGCGGCATTCTTCCGCAAGTTGTTGTGCTTGCTGGTATTTCGCAACCGAGCCCCAGGATTTTTCTATTCTTTCTATTTCGCATTTTCTTCTCCGTTCTTTCTCTGCCATTTGGTTTTTTCTTATCATGTCCTCCTCTTCATCTAGTTCAGATTGTGTTCTGTCGATGTGGAAGGGCAGTCTTCCTTCCAAATCTTTTGCTTCTGCTTCTTGGTAAGTTAGTCTTGTTTTGTAGTGTGCGTAGATTTCGTTAGCGTTGCCTGGTTCTCCTGAAGAGTATTCTTTTCTCCAGTTGAGTGCTGGCATTCCTGTCTCTTTAGCGAGCTTAGCAATTAGTTTTTTGTACTCATCTCTTCGTTCTCTTTTTCTTCTGTGCTGTTCATATTCTTGCGTGTATTTTTCTAAGTCTCTTTCTTGGTCCTCCCAGTCGTTTAGGTAGTGTTGTTCTTCTTTAGGTTTTTTTTGGTTCATGTTCTTCACCCCGGATAGCAAATGTCTAGCACAGTAATTAAATAATTGTTGTAGAAAATACTACAACATATTAAGTAATTTGTTTGACCTGTCAACTTCCTAATCAAAATTCCTAAGAAGGTGCAATACATAACGCATCATGCGATAAAACGCATCAAAAATGGATTCTGATTGTGAAGGAAGCAAGACGAGCCCAACCTGGGCGTCGCCACGCCCCACCAGCTTAATCACGCAGATTAGTTACTGGTAGAATTCAATATAGATTATCAGTACTAAAAAAGCACCTCCGAAAAAATTAAATAGTAGCTCTACTTTCAGTTCTTCATCGAAGAATCAAGACAAATAAAGTCCACTTCACCTCCTGACGCCCATTCGAGGCTCTCCGACGTGAAGTGCAACGCCCGTAATCCCTAGTTATTCTAGTTCTCGTCTCAGCATTTTGTGTGCATGATTTATTGCCTTGAATTTTTCTGGGTCGCCTGTGGGTGTGTCTGGATGGTGTTCTCGTGCTAATGCTTTGTATTTTTTATTTATGAGCTCCAAGTCTTTGGTGTCATGACTTACTCCAAGCAGAGTTCTTGCTTCTTTGCGTTGTTTCTCAATATCATCATCTTCAGAAAAATCATGGAAAAAATCTTCACGTGTTTTCTGATTGTTACGCACTTCGTTCACTTCACATTCTATGACCTTCGCAACAACATATAAGTTTTCCACAAAATTATTGCCTGCACTATAGCTGTAATACATCCTCAAGCCTTCATTGTACCACACTACTGATGCAGGAACTTTTTTGAGAGCAAAGGGCTCCATAGGCACATCAAGATAGTTTTCTGAAATGCCCATTTTTCTGAGTGAAAGAATGATGTTGTTTTTGAACTGTACTGCTTTTCTATTAAACGAGGCTTTAACTACGACTGGCGTAAATTCATAACCTTTTGCTTTGATTGTTTCCATTTTTTCACTCATGTTTGAGTCAATACACCTGTGAGTGGTTTATAAACATTGGTTTGGGCGCAGTTAGAAGTGCTCGTTGTTTTTGCCAGTTCGAAGATTTGTCCGCAAAACATGCTTACATCTGAAGCACACGCGCACCCACAACACCTCTTCATAGTAAGCTTTTTACTACATAGCTAACGTACGTTTTAAAAGCTTCTTTTGAGCAGATAAAAATTCTTGAGCCTGAATTTTATTACCTGAGTAGGTCAGCAGCTTTATAAAAGAATTGCATACAAAAACTGCAATGTTAGATGAATTATTAACTCCTCAAAAAACAGCTGAAACAGGTCTTATCATAGCATGCGTTCCTGCGAAAGGTAGAGTGGCAATTAGAGCATTTATCACAAAATCAGTTATGGAACCCTGTGTTGGCATCAACAGGCCTTTTTCAGATAGTGATCTTGTAAAACTAAGTGCGGCTATTGAAGCAGAAATTATGCACTACAGTATTTGTGGCGGATTACCTTTGCTTGTGCAAAATTCTGGTCACAAAGTACCTTATCCTGTCAGGCTTAATGAGCTTGGAGTTTATGTTGTATTTCCAAGAAAAAAAGGGTGCAAAAAATTCAGCAGCCCGAAAAAACTTGAGAAACTCTTCTTAACAGAAACAAAGTATACCTGGAGTGATCAAGAAATTGATTTTTACATTATTGCAGAAGAAGGCACACGAACCCGTGCAAGCGCAGAACGAACAAGTTATCAAGAAAACCATAAACGACGGCTTGCGTGGAGCGCCGCAATACCAACAAAAGATGTTGAGAATCCATCATATAGTTTTGCTGAAGAAAAATGCGCAACTATCAGAGGCAAGAAAGAAGAAGCATACACTGTCCTTTCATTCAAGAAAAAAGGTCGACACTATCAAGGAAGTGCAAGACTAGTGCACCTTGTTGGAAAACAAGAACGAGTTCTCCTCTTTGATGAACAAGGAAAATTATCTTGGGCAACTCATAATGAACGACCAATAGGGCTTCATGCAATACCAAAATGCTTTGGCCTCCCAGAACACCGTACGAAGCTTGACTATGACGCAATGCTCAAGGCATTTACGCGCGCAGCAATGCAAAATCCTTTAGAAAAACTTCCTGAACCAGACACTGTGTTTCCACTATTGAGATATCAGGAAGTTAGGTGATGCAAAAGGCAGGTTTAAAAACACTCTTGTCTTTTTCGCTCCATGACCTACACGTTTCTTGAGGGAATCACCCAGGCAGATGTTGCGTTTGAGGCACGAGGAAAAAACGAAGAAGAACTTATTGTGCAAGCAGGACTTGCGCTTGAAAGCGTGCAAGTAGAGCTAAGCACAGTCAGACCCTCAATCAATAGGACTCTTACTATCACTGCGTCTACCCTGGATAATTTATTGTTCAAGTTTTTAGAAGAACTTGTGTTTCTCAAAGACACTGAACAGCTTGTGTTTTGTGCCATCACGCCAAGTATTCGCAGAGATGCAAACACACTCATCCTCACAGTCACGCTTGGAGGAGAGTTGATAAACCAAACCACCCAACGTCTTGGTACAGACATAAAAGCAGTCACACTGCACCATTATTTGGTTGAGAAAACAAGCACTGGCTGGAAGGCAATAGTTGTCATAGATATTTAGCAGGAATCTTACTATGAAAACAAGTAACACAACCCCAAAAAATGAATCTGAAAAACAGCCCGGCTCAATGCATGATCTTGTGCATTCTGACAACCTCACTGAACCCTATGCAAAAGCATGCAACAAGGTTTCAGAAGCAGTATGGGAAGTTTCGCAGTCATTCAAAAAAGGAATGCTTGTACCAGCACGAATCATTGCAACACAACCGTTGCTGCAGCACATGGACAATGCAGTTATTGACCAATTGACTAATGTGGCGTGCCTGCCAGGAATTGTGCGTCACGCCTACTGCATGGCAGACGCGCATTCAGGATATGGATTTCCTATAGGCGGAGTTGCTGCATTTGACAAAGAAACAGGAATTATATCGCCAGGAGGTATTGGCTTTGATATCAACTGTGGCATGCGTTTGGTGAAAACAAATTTATTTCTCAAAGATATGGAACCTGCACTCAAGCATCTTGTTGATTTGTTGTTCAAAAAAGTTCCTGCAGGTGTGGGAGGTAAAGGTTTTGTGAACGTAAACAACAGCCAGTTTATTGAGATAATGCAAGGCGGTGCAAACTGGTGCATTGAGCAAGGCTATGGCTGGGCAAGTGACAAAGAACACATGGAAGAACAAGGCTGTATTACAGACGCAAACCCAGACAATATTTCAGAAAAAGCACGCGCCAGAGGCATACACCAGCTTGGCACGCTAGGCTCAGGTAATCATTATCTAGAAATTCAAGTTGCAGACAAGATTTTTGATGAAAAAACCGCAAAACTTCTGGGCATTCAACAAGGCCAAATACTTGTGATGGTTCATTGTGGTAGCAGAGGCTTTGGCCACCAAGTGGGTAGTGATTACTTACAATTGTTTGAGCAATCCATGATCAACCACAAAATCACTGTTCCAGATCGAGAGCTTGCCTGCGCGCCATTTCAAAGCAAAGAAGGTCAAGACTATTTTGGTGCAATGGCGTGTGCAGCAAACATGGCATTTGCCAACCGACAAGTTATCCTGCACAGAATCAGAGAATGCTTTAGTGAGGTGTTCATGAAGTCAGCAGAAGACTTGGGTATGGAATTAGTCTATGATGTGTGCCATAATATTGCCAAAATAGAACCGCATGTTGTTGATGGAAAAAAACAAGAACTCGTGGTGCACAGAAAAGGTGCAACACGCAGTTTTGGCCCTTCACGAATGACTGGTTTATTTGCCAAAACAGGACAGCCAGTTATTATTGGTGGATCCATGGAAACAGGTAGTTATCTTCTTACAGGAACTGATGCGAGTGAACACACGTGGTGCAGCACAGCTCATGGCTCAGGAAGAACAATGTCCCGAGGCCAGGCAAAACGTATGACGCGAGGTGAAGATGTACAAAAAAGCATGGCTGCCAAAGGCATTTATGTGCGTACAGTTTCTTATGCAGGACTTGCTGAAGAAGCAGGCTTTGCGTACAAAGACATTTCTGAAGTTGTGCATGCCATGACTCTTGCAGGAGTAAGCAAGCCAGTAGTTGCCTTACGGCCTATTGGAAACATTAAAGGGTAGTCATAGTAGTATTTTTCTGCACAAGATTTAAATCCAGCAATGCCTTACACAAATTATGCTTGGAGAATTACTATCTGTTGATGATTATGGTTTAGAAGCACTTGTTCACCCACGAGACAGACCTATAGGAGGTTTTGATGTTGGTAGAGGCTATGTTGTTACGCCATTCACTCCAGAAGAACTGACTGATTTTTACAAACAAATTCGTGGTGGCGCTACTAATGTTTTTGATATGCGCACAAGATATGGCACAGAAACACCCCTTGGTGAACACAAGTGGCTTAGCAAAACACCATGCACTCTTGAAGAAGTAGAAAGAGAAGCAGTATGGTATGTACTGCGCCAAATAGGATTGACTGATCCACATATTGCAAAACTGGCTCCTGAAGAACGCTTGTGGCGGTTTAGAACTGAGATTGAGAAAAATCCTGATAATTACGCGTTTGCACGCCAACGAAAAGTTGCCATTGCACTTCTAGCTCTTGCACAAAGTGAAGAATTACGAGATTAGAGAGAAAAAAAATGTTTAAACACGCACACCAAACACATTTCTTAACTTGCGAACATATTCCTGGCGTTTTTCATTTAGTAAAACAATGTTTTCAGGAGGACCTGGTTCTCTGAGAAGTACATCTGCAGCAGCACAATACGCTTCCATTTTCTTTTTTAAGGGTCTAGATTCTGCATCAAGATATGTGATTTCTTCAGATTTCAATTTTGGCTTATTCAAAAGTAAGGGAGATATTTCAACCCATTTTGTGTCCACACCTAAAGCAATTTTGCGAAGTGCTTCATATCTTACTGTCCAACCTCGATACACTTCTTGAGCAATATTAATTGAGGGATCAATCTTTGGAAGAGCACCTTTTCTTGTTAGGAGCGGTTCTGCTTTTTTGAATATGCTCATAAGGTATTTCTTCCATAAGACCTATATAAAGATAATTGTTCTGCAGAAGAATGAATTTTTTAACTGGTTTTCTTTCATAGCATTTTTATACTCAAACACATGCACGAGATCATGCAAGAACGCGTGCATGAACTGCTTTTGAAACTCCTTGCGCAAGTTATCAAGGCGTTAGAAGAGGAAGATACTCTCTTGCTTGCTGAGCTTTCTGATGAGGCAATTCGTGACGCAGCAATTTATCAGGATGAAAACACTGTATCTGTTGCAGTGCTGGTCTATGCATTAAGTAAGATTGTGCAGCACTGCTGTCAAACAAATGTTTCATACACCCAAATAACTGATTTGATTCGTCAGGCAAGAACTGCGCTTCAAGACAATCTGCCAACAGGCTATGCAAGTATTATTAAAAGAACCTTTACTGCAGTGCAGCGCGTTGACAACAAGGTTAAGCAGTATGTGCAAGAAGTGTTGGACAAGGCGCGCATCAAAAAAGGATCAAAACTGTATGATAATGGTTTGACTGCTGCCCGCGCAGCAGAACTTCTTGGCATCAGCCAGTGGGAATTATTAAGTTATATTGGTAAAACAATGACTACTGAAGGGCCAGCAGAAAAAATAAGTGCCAGCGCGCGCCTCAAAATCGCACGAGGATTGTTCTCATGAAATCACTTGTGTTTGACACAGGACCAATCATTAGCCTGACAGTAAATAATTTGTTATGGCTACTGTCGCCACTCAAGAAAGCATTCAAAGGAACATTTGTCATACCGTCAGCAGTGCATTCAGAACTCGTGAGCACACCTTTGAACTCAAAAAAATACAAGTTTGAAGCATTACAAGTGCAAAAACAAATAGAAGATGGGATACTTGAGGAAAGCCAAGACCTTACTATACTTGGCCAAGGAAGCCAATTACTGAATGCAGCAAACAATGTGTTTCTCGCACACAACCACCCACTTACTATTTGCCAATATGCAGAAATGCAAGTACTTGCTGCATGCAAAAATCTGAACTCACCAGCAGTTATTGATGAGCGCATCACGCGCATGCTTGTGGAACAACCAGTACAATTACGCAAGCTTTTGGAAAAGCGATTGCACACCAAAATCAGTATGAATCAAAATGCGCTTGAGACATTTCAGCACTGCACTGGCAGAATAAGCATAATTCGCAGTGTAGAACTTGTCACGCTTGCATACGAAAAAGGACTTCTTGATGCATACCTTGTGCATGTGCCAGGAGTTCGGCGAGCACTATTGGAATCAGTATTGTGGGGTGTGAAAGTTCATGGTGCAGCAGTCAGTGAGGATGAAATAAATGAATTATTACGCACAGAACGATTGTAGTATTGGCTCCTAAACGCATTGCTGCAGATGAATCATAAGATTTAATAATAGCGTGGGGTGAAGCCAAAAAATGGTTGTCCTGTCAGAAGAAATACTCACGAACTTTGCAAAAAAAGAAGAAGAAGTTCATGAACATATTCTGAAAAGAATGAAGGAACAACCACCACGTGTTCTTGATAGTCTGCCAGGACGCGACCAAGCTATTGCGCATCAAAAAATGCTCATCACTGTTTCTTCACACCATTATGGAAACACTGCTGCAAATCAAATTCAATTCTCGCAAGTATGTCAACAAATACGTGCTGCGCGAGTGGTTTTGTTCGGCGCAGATATTTTTTCCAAAGAAGACCTTGCTGCAGAACGAGCTATTCTTGAAAGTCTAGTCTTGACCGAACAAGTCTGCATTGCCTCAACATTTGGAGATTTTTGCAAGATGGGATTTCATCAAGGACTAAGTCTTGATAAAATGCTTTACGAAACTGCACTGCCTGAAGCAGAAAAAAAACGCTTACAACAAGCCACAAAAAGCATGCAAAAAAATCATGATGGCACCTTTTATTTCTTAGATAACAAAACCGGAAAAAGAGATGATCGAGACTGCGTTCTTGATGTGTACGCTCTTGGTTTGAAAAGACAAAGAACTCTTGATGAGGGAAAAGAACTTCTTGCACCTTATGAACGAATGGCACAAATTGCGCAAACAGCTTCAGATATATTACTCAAAAAAGTGAACAGCAAACTCTTTATTTTCACCAATAATCTTCTTGCACAGGCAGGGCGCAGAGAGTTTTTCACACGTGCACTTGAACGCAAAATAAGTAATCAACGAGTAATTGCAGTTTCATATGATCCTGAACGAATTTTAGTGGCAAGAAATAAAGATCCTGATCAAGGAACTTATGAACTGCAATCAGGAAACATAAAAGCAGAATTTGTTCACATAACTCTTGAAAAAATGCTTGTCTGGATAGAAGAGACAACTAAACCAGAAAAATCTCTTCCTACCCAAGAGGTCGTTCGTGTCATAGACGAATCTCCTGCAGAAGCCTTACTATTGAGTGCAAGAGAAGCTACAGCACCAAAAGGCTCTTCTCATAATCCTCTAACTTCAGCTGCACCTTCAAGCCCAAATACTCTAACAGCACCAAGAGCTGTCTCACCTGCTCATACTTCTGCACTGAGTTCTGAGGGAGCTGGTTCTGATAAAACAACCGCTTTGAAAAATCTAGTTCCTTCACCTAAAAATGGTGAGGCGGC
The DNA here is from genome assembly GCA_023266895.1 of Candidatus Woesearchaeota archaeon. Classification (GTDB taxonomy): domain Archaea; phylum Nanobdellota; class Nanobdellia; order Woesearchaeales; family ARS49; genus JAHFOI01. The sequence continues at coordinate 13,484 of JAHFOI010000021.1, read as the reverse complement.
AAACCCTTCTTTACATCGTGAAACTGTGCCCGCCCCCTTTAAGGCACCAACAGCTTCGGATTCTTCTGAATCAGGACAACCCACAACTAAAGATCTTGAAACTAGTCTTAAAGATAAAGAAAAACCAAAAAGAAAGTTTAAAGGAAGCTGTGACCAAAGATTTTTCGATCCATATACAATGATTATTTCATTTGCAAAAGAACAAGAAGCTCGTTTACAAGAACCAGCGCAAGAATATGATACGCTCATAAGCAAAGGAATGCTTGAGACTGCACTCCTTGCACAAACAACAGAAATTTTACCTTGGAAACAATCAAAAGCGTATGCATTAGTGAAAGATCATGAAGAAGGAGCACTTGCTGAAAAACAAAGACTTACTGCTCTTCTTCAAGGTCTTGGAAACAGAAATGATCAATTAACTACTCTTGCCAGAGAAAATTACCGGAATAGTATTGAGGGCGGTGAAAAGATTTTGGAGCACGTGAGAGCTGAACAAGAGCTCTATGAAAAAAAGCAACGAGAGCTAGGAAACTTTCAAAAGTTTAACATACGCGCACCAACAGATATATGGCTTTCAGCATACACTCAGGAAGGTGCGGAAAATGTGTACCTTCTCACTCCATTTGTAGAACTGACCAAAAGCGCATTATCCACGCAAATTCTTGATTTTCTTACTTCTATAGGTGCAGCACACACTTCATCAAAGGAAGGGTTAGTTCAGTTAGTTCTTGATGAGAAAAAGTTTTCTGATTTCATGAATGCGGTGAAGACCAAAAAACTCACACAGCCTTGGCATAATCTAGGATATCATATTCGCATAACAAAAACAACTATTGACGCAGAAGTATGTGCTGCGTTTACTCGCAAACCTGAGAACGCAGCTGTTGTTGAATATCCCTCTGCTAAAGAAAATACCACTCCGGGCTATGCTGAATGGTATGAAACTCATAGAAGTGCTTGTGCATATCTTCCTACACCAGCTGAAATACGTGAAGAACTTACGAAAAGTGGAAGGTGCTTTAGAAGCACTGCAATAAATATTGGAATGATAATCTGCTATTTGAATGGTAATGCAGCACAACCAGTTGGAAAAATTGCGAAAGCTTTGAGCAGTGACCAAACAGGATTTGGAGCGCTGCAACAATTATTTAGCAAGGCAAAATTGGAGAGCAAGTACTCCTCTTTTTTTGTGTTTGAAAAAATTGAGGGAAAAGATAATGTGAGACTTACTTCACAACTCTTGCAAAAAGTGAAAAGTGAATCCTGAAAAGTACTGTTATGAATTAACTTGGTCAGTGCCTGCTGACTAAAATGACTGAATTGAGTAAAAAACTATAAAAAGACCTTTGGTAGTGATCATCATGATGAGCCAAGAAGACCGAATTCCTGTTAGCACTTTCAGTATGAAAGGTCTTCCTAAACAAACAACACCTTTGTTCAATCAGAGTCAGAATTCTCCTAAAGAAAAAATTCCAAGAAGATCCTGGAAAGAGTATGTGTGTGAAATTGCAAAACCTTTAGTAGTTCAGTATCTTGGTTTTAACGGCAGAAAACTTGAAACAGCAACAGCAAAATTTTGTTTACCACCTCACCTACTCGCACTTAAACCGTACTTAAAACGTTCTGGCAGGTTTATACTTGCGGAGTCAGAGGGTGTAAAAAAAGCAGTTGAAGAATTACTTGTGTATCGTGTGTTTGCCAAACGTGCAAGAGCAATTTCTGAGCTATATGCTCGTCCAAGTCTAGAACGTATTACTCTGGCGGTTTTGCGTGAAGAAGAATGCCTTCAGGGGAAAACATTAGAAGAAAGAGCCAGAGATTTCTTGGGCAGATTTGAAACTGATGCTGAAATTCAAAATAGTTATTCTCAGGGCAAATACAGTGTTCAAGACTTGCCAGAAATTGAGCAGTTTGTACGCGCACGCATTCGCAACATTAATGGAGTGCGTGAGCCAACAAGAAAAAAATCAAATGAACCAGTATACACTCTTGCAGATATTTCTGAGCGCTTAGAGATTGAGTTAGAAACACTAAAAAATCACCTTTCTGTCCCTGAAAAGAAAAAGCTTCTAGGCGAACTTTTTTTCTATTTAGAAAGAAATGTTGAAAAAATTGGTTACAAAGATTCTGCAGTAAAAGCTTTTGCGAAAAATATAGGAGTGAGCGTGTCCAGTTGAGAAGAACAATTGAGCTAAATAATAGAGAATTCAGAAAAGGATACCTGAGTACAATGTCTGTTTCAGAGGTATTTCCCTGTCTTGACCTTGCAGAGGTTTTTGATACACTTCAAAGAATTCCTTTAGCCTATGAGGTTCTTGTAGATTCAAAAATATACAAAGACCACTTACTTATTGATGATTGTGGACTTTTCCAACGAATTCCCCTAAAAACCATTGTAAAGGTATTTGGGATTAAAGATCCAGAACAAGTTGTAGAATTTCTTGCAGAAAAAAGAGTTCTAACTGATGAAAAAAAAGAAAGACTAATTCGTGAACCACTTGCGCTTGCTGAATTTCTCGACTACTTTATTCGTGCACAGCAGGCCATAACTTTACTCAGACAACAAACACCTGATGGCGTTTCATCACATCCCTATCTTGTTATGCACAAAATTCAGGTGCCAGAATACTTTAGAAATAAAAAAGAAGTGCCATTGAGCATCTTAGCAGAATACTATGCTGCAGTTATTAGTGACTTGCAAGATTCAGGAAAACTTTTGGGTCAGGGAAACATCGGAATAGTGAATCAATCATACCTTGCATTTGCAGCAATTGAAGAAAGAAAATCACCTGGTGATGTCTTCATAACTTTTACTGCGGCAAGAAAATACTTGCCAGAAAAAACCATAAAAGATCTTGTTGAAAATCAAGGAATTAGAACTTATGAAGAAGGGAGTTCAAGAAAATACAACCTTGCAGACATTCAACGAGTAGTGCTTGCCAACCGCATTGCTGATTATCGCAACATGGCTGCACGAGAAGCTCAAGCTGATCTTAGCAGAGATATTCCTCAAAGTAAGCTCAAAACCTGGACCAAGCGAAAAACTATTGGAATAGAAGATTTACTTAAACAACCAGGAATGCAGCATCATGCATCTCAAGACATCTTGAGAATGATACGCCGACTTAAGGATTTAGGAATTACAGTTGAGCAAGAAGTCAATGATCGCGCTTTTTCGTGGATTGAAGCAGTCAAAGAAAAAAAGCCAACCGGAGATCTTATTCGGACGTATTTAGAAAGTATTAGTAACTGCCCAATACTTGATGCACAATCAGAAAAAGAAATAGGACTTGTTCATGTTGAAGCACGTGAATCATTTATGTACAGCGTGGTCAGAAACCCTCATGCTGCTCTTAAAATTGTGCAAAGCATAGAAAGTCTTTCTGATATCTTAGAAAGCAGTCTACGCAGCATGTTCAAAGAAAAAATTGGCAAAGAAAAAGTGTTGCATTTGATTCATTCGGTAACTGCTTTTGAAAGACAGGCATGTGCTCTTGAAAAACAAGAACTTACTGAAGAACGTATTAGTAAGTATCGTAAATTACAAGACAATCTTGAACAACTTTTTAGGGACTCAAAATTCACGCCATGGGGTCTTGCAAAGCTTGCAGCAAAAAACCTTCATGAAAGGTTTTTCATTCCAGAACTTGATGATCGCGCACTGGCTCAAAAAGCATATCATGTCTCAATCTATGCAAAACACGCACTTGCACGAAGCATTATCCGTCTTGGTGTTTCACTTGCAAGAAAAGCAGTTCGTCAGTATAGCAGTGGTGATTTCACCCACGCCTTACTTGATGCAGTAAGTGAAGCAAATATAGGAATCATGAAAGCAGTTGAGCGTTGGGACCCAAGTCGAGACGTCAGGTTTTCAACCTATGCTACTTGGTGGATACGCCAGAGAATAGTACGATATCGGTCTGTAGGAGTACAAGACGCGCACACCATGAAAGTTCTTGCAAACCAATACAGAAAGGCATTGAGAGAATATGTTGAGGCTCATCCAGGAAGAAAGCCTAGCTTGCATGAGCTTGGAGAAAAAATGAATTTAACTTCTCAGGAAGTAGACTACATACGAAGATGGTCAAAAAGACCTGCCTCGATTGATCAAGCAATTGAAGAAGATGAAGAAGAAACACTGAGTGAAATTTTAAGTAAAGAAGAGGGAACAAATGGCGCAAGCCATGTTGATAGTATTCAGCTTTGGTCACAAGTTAGCGCACTTTTAAATCCTGAGCAGTATGAAGTAATAAGTCAACGATTTTCAGGCCGAACACTTGAGGAAATTAGTCAAGAACTTAATGTAACAAGAGAACGCGTACGACAGATAGAGTTTCTAGCGCTCAAGCGCCTCCAAAAACCAAAGCATGCAAGAACCTTTGAAGGGTTTATTTCTGAAGAAGAAAAACATGGTGCGGCTCAAGTGCTTTCACAGGTAAAAGCAAATGACTCATTCTAAAATTTTATCGTAGCATGTAATAAAATGCATCAAAAATTGGATAGTCTGAAGGAAAGCTGAAGAACTGAGCACCAACTTCATTACAGGCTTTCATTATGGCAGCATTATGTGTGCGCATGCTTTGCAAGTACTGGGAGCGAAGTCGTGGTGAGATAAATGTGCGCATGACATCATTGCTTTCCATATCACTAATTTTGAAATCACCCTCGACATTTAAATCAACCTCTAAGGGATCAAGCACTTGCACGAGTTTAATCTGGTGTTCACGATATCGGTATAATGTATTACGAATTTGTTCTACAGGATACAAAAAGTCAGACAGTATCACAATCATGCTTTTGCTGCCAAGAAAACGCTTGTAACGAGCCATGCTTTCTTCAAGATTGCTCTTTCCTCGCGGATGTTTTGCAGACAAATACGCATGTGCAGTCACGAGCTGGCGACGGCCTTTTTTGGGACGAAACGGCTCAAGACCATCAGAAAATGTGGACAGCACAAAACGCTCATTATTGCGCAAGGCAACTGATGCGAATCCAAGACCAATCATGCTTGCAAACTCAAACTTTTTGTATTTCTTACTCCCAAAATCCATGCTTGCAGACGCATCAATCACGCAATGCAACACCAAATTTCTGTCTTCCTCAAATCTGCGAATAAAAAGCTTATCAGTGCGTGCAAACACCTTCCAATCAATATAGCGATAGTCTTCGCCAGGTGTGTAAATTGTGTAGTCCTTGAAAATCAAGCCTCGACCAGTAAACGGTGCCTTTCGTTCACCAACAAATGAACTCGTGACATGCTTTTGCATAATCACATCAAATCTGTTCAGTTGTTGCAAAAACGAAATATCAATCATACTGCCTCGGATGTGACATCACGCGTCTAGCCTGCATTGCTTCAGGCAGGTTTATTCTGTTTATTTTTTTATGAACACGTTTTCGTTTACTATTGCACTTTTCTATCTTAACAAAGTCTTAATTACATCATCAGGTGTTAAGTTCTGGCGTTCTGCTTCAAACGTAAGAATAATTCTGTGCCGCAGCACTGGATATGCCATTTTTTGAATGTCTTCCTTAGAAACATGTTTTCTTCCTTCAACAAGAGCGCGCGCTTTTGCTGCAAGTGTAAGACCAATAGTTGCTCTTGGTGATGCGCCAAACTCAATCAAGTCCTTTTTCTGGCGTGTCTTATGAATCAACTCAACAATGTAATGCTTTAAGTCATTTGCAATAGGCACTTGGCGTGCAAGTTCTTGCAAAGCAAGAAGTGCATCTTTGGTCATGACTTGGCGAAGTTGAGGTTTGCGATAGTCTTCAGCAAAACGATCAAGCACAACTGTTTCTTCATCAAACGTAGGATAACCAACAATAAGCTTAAGCAAGAAACGATCAGCCTGCGCCTCAGGCAATGGATACGTACCTTCTTGCTCAATCGGGTTTTGAGTTGCAAGCACGAAAAAAGGTTCTTCAAGCTTAAACGTATTGCCACCCACAGTCACTTGATGTTCTTGCATTGCTTCAAGCAAGGCAGACTGAGTCTTAGGTGTTGCACGATTAATCTCATCTGCAAGCACGACATTTGCAAAAATCGGACCGGGCTGAAATTTGAAATTACGCTTGCCATTTGCTTCCTCAATAAGGTATGTACCAGTAATATCAGAAGGCATCAAGTCAGGGGTGTGTTGCACGCGAGAAAACTTCAAGGACATAAGCTGCGCAAGTGTCTTGACAATCAAGGTTTTTGCAAGACCAGGATAGCCCTCCATAAGCACGTGACCATTCACGAGTAATGCAGTCACTATTTGTTTGAGCACATCTTCTTGACCAACAATTACTTTGCCAAGCTCAGCAAACACTGCATCAAAGGTTTTCTTCGCCTCATCCAAGCCAACACGAACTGCCATGGGTTCACACGCAGAAGAGGTAATTTATAAATGTATCTGGAACGCTCAAGATTGGTACGGGACCCATAAAATTTTTTATGGGGTGCTGCTTTTCTATCTTTTTGCTAAATCTTTAAAAATAGTATTGTACTTTCCTGGTATGTGAAAAAACATTTGCGTGTTACAGTTATATTTGTTGAATCTCAAGGTAAAGTATTAGTTTTACGAAGAAACAAAGATGATGCCTATGGAGACACATGGTCTTTACCGGCAGGAAAGGCTAAACAAGAAGAATCTGAATTGAGCGCAGGTGTTCGTGAACTCAAGGAAGAAACAGGATTTACTGCTCAACAAAACCAATTACGATTTGTGACCACACTTGATTGGAGCTATCCAGAGTATGACATTACCTTCAGCGTTTTTCATGTAGTCATTGAACAGACTTTTGCACCACAACTAGTTTCTGAAATTCATTCTGAACATGTATGGATGACTCCAAAAGAATTTTGTGCACAAAAAAATCTCATTGAAGGAACTCAAGAGATGATTAGGGCAGTATATCCTCAGCTCGAAAAATAATCAAAAAAAAAGACTCATAACAGGTCTGGTGTTTGAACCAAACTTCGAGCAATCACTCACCACTATTTCTCCAATTTTGGTAGTTGCCAGCCTGACTTATTGCTTCTTCTCTTGCACATGAAAAAAAAGCGCGTGCCTCTTCAACTCTTTCTCTACAATCAGCATCAGGCATTGAGCAATGATCATTGATTTGTCTAACTGCAATTTCAAGAGCAGAAATTCGTTTTACCAGTTCTCGCAAATACTTATTTGTATCTTGTGATTTTTCTTCTTCAGGACAGTACTTCGCAGGCATATTTGCTCTTACAAGTATGTACTCCATCCAGCAAGCTGCTTCTGTAGGAGTGCACAGTTTTGTATCCGAGTCTTTGAATTCCATTACTGAACCAGTATTTGCAGCATTCAGAAAAGCACACACTTTATCAATAGTTTGAGACATGACATTCACTAGTTTTCCATCAAGTTTTGCAGAAAGACTTTTTCCGATAATCTCAAAACAATTTTCATAACCCGCTAACGGCCAGTCAATTTCACGAAAGTGATAGTAGCTCATACGCAAATACGAAAAAAAGCTTTTCTTAAATACTTATCCCTTCACAATCTGGCTAAAGTACGCCTTAACAATTTCTTGTTGTTCTCGAGGAATGTTTTCCTCAAAGCCAGATTCTTGTGATGCACGAATTTGTGAAGGCAATCCTTCTTTGAACTGGTGTTCTTCAGGAGGTTTTATTTTGTCAAGATTCAAGTCAGACGCAAGAGGTGTGATTTGCAGTTTGAGTTCTTTTGTGCCAATCTCAAGAATTGTTTTGTTGCCATAAATTGCACTATCATCCACAGGTGGTGGAGGAATATCCAAACGTGCTGAAGGATAAAAACGTGCCTTAGCAAGAACACTGACATCATGCGCAAGCGCAGGTGCATCAATAACATACCAGCCAAGTGCAGATGAAAAAAGGACCGCAAACACTAGCACAGCACACAACACAGTAAGACGCGTCAGTTTTCTAAACTTAATAAAATCAGACACCATAACATAACGCAACCTGCCTAACACATCTTGCTGAAGTGCATTCACCACAACATTTTCCTTATCAGCATTATCTGCTGCAGTACGCAACACCTCATGCAAGCGAGGACTACGCTGTTCTACAGCTGTCAAGCTTGCCTTTGCAAGATTTTTACGCAAACACCACCACAAGCTACCAAGCCAAGGAAGCAAAGCAAGCCACCATGGCAGGCGCACCAAAAAAAACACGAGATCTGCAACCAAAAACACAGGCAAGCTCTCAAACACTGCATGAAAAATTGCCGTGAGCTTAAGTACCTTGTTCAGTTCAGTGATTGCAACAATAATGGGCTTAGGCATTAACAAGTTCCTTCCTGAGCATCAGGTGTGCTCAGCAAACAATTTTTTTGCTTAATTAATGCATCGCGCGCAGTCTGCAAGCCATGAACTTGCGAAGTTAAGTCATCAATCTCATTTTGCAAAGTATCACGCTCAATCTTTGCTGAATCAAGCTCTGCCTGCAGACTATCACGATCCTTACGCATAGAATTCGTTTGGTCTTGAAGCGTGCGCTTTTCAGCTTCTAAACGTGCCTTTGCATCCTCAAGACTTTCTTTTACATCACGAATCTCAGCATACTGTGCAGTAATTGCCTCCTCACGCTGACGCTTAAGTCCAAGCTCGCCTTGCGCAGACTCAAGCGCAGACTGCTTATCATGCAAACTTTGATTTAAAGACAACAAGTCAGTACGTTTTTGGCTAAGATCCTTGTTAATTTTATCAAGGTCTAATTGATAATACACTGCAGCACTCACTAGTAACACTGCACTTGCCACGAGTAAGAAAAACAAAAACAGGTTTGCATTACGTTGAATTGCACTCATAGAAGCCTCCATTGTTGCGTTTGCACAAAAAAACGTTGGTGTGGAAATGCAATAAAACCATAACACAAACCAGTATTAAAAATGTGCCCTCTTAAAGCGTTTTTTACGAACATCATTTTTTGCATCTTACTCCCTCCTCAACAAACGACGCACCAACAACTCAATCAAAAACAAAATAACTGCTGCAATAATAAATGGAGTCTGCAAGGTATCCTTTGCGGTAATGGTGCGCTTCAAACGTGCTCGCGTGAAATCCGCAATACCTTGCACATCAGCAATGTCGAACATTTTGCCACCCGTTGTGTGAACCAAATTCTCAAACTCATGGCTCTGCCCCACTTCATCATACTCGCGAGCATAATTCACGCTAAATTCGCCTGAAAGTAATTTTTGAAAACCAACTGCTGTAGGCACGAGTGTTGCAGTGTACAAATCCTTGTCCTGCTTGTAAAATGTCACGCCAACCGCAGAAGGATACGTATCAGGTGAACGCACTGCCATGATTGTTGGTTCAAGAACTCGTGCATCAGCTACTTCAATAAAATCATTTGCTTTCCTATCAGGCGCGCCCACGGCCCAATGCAATGACTTAACCGGAAGCTTTGAGTCAGGATCTGCAAGCATTTGTCCAGCCCAACTACGCCCATCATCAGTTGCAAGACTTGCTACCCTCCCAAGACCCAGGCGCCACACTGCAAGTACCGGCTCACCACCATCACTTGAGACCAGTAATCGTGCAGCATGTTTTGGAATTACTTGATTAAAACCATACACGTGTGCCTTTAGCTCAAGTCCTGCAGTAATAAAATGATTCTGATCCATCACCACTAACGCTTTTTCAGCTTTTTTCTTTTCTTCTTCCAAATCGCCAAACAAAATCTTAATCTTACCTGCTTCAGTCGCGTGGAAATACGTGCCTCCAGAAATCTCAGCAATCGCCGCCAAATGATCTTCATTTACATCACCAACACCAATAGGATAAATCTTAATGCCCTGATTTGCTGCAGCTTGTGCAGTACTCAGGTCAATATCGTCAGTCTGGCTTTGACCATCAGTAAGCATCACAATATTTTTACTGCCAGACCCTGAACCAAGCATGAGAATTGCACGTGCCAGGCCCACATTAATCCATGTACCACCACCCTCTTTCAGGGCAGCAATACGTGCCTCAATATCATGCTGCTCAGCCAATGGCTTAAGAGGTGCAACTGTGTATGCTTCAGTATTAAACGCAACAATACCCATATTATTATACGCTGCCAAATCATGAATCACACTCACAATTAATGACTTGCCAAGCTCAACAGCCTTGCCCAACCCAACAGCAGCACCCATACTTCCTGAAACATCAGCAACAACTACAATGTTTACATTACCTTGTTTTTTCTCAGCACTACTCACAAATACAGGAAGCAAGGTTTCAAACAAACTACTCTTGTAATCACCACGGTCATAACTTTTCTTCCCACCAACAACCACAAGACCATTGCCATCCACCACAAAACTCGTCATTTGATTAAGCACTGCACTTGCGCGACTCGCAGAAATATCATCAAACACAATTGCATAATATTGAGAAATATCTGCAGGAATAAAAGAACCAACATCAACTGTGTACACCTGACGGTATAATTGAATCAGTGGGCTGTCTGAAGTCTCTGAAAAGAAAAACACACGCGGTTTAGGAACTGACTTCACAGTCTTGTAAAACACATTATTCTCTGCGAAAAAATCCTGGCCAGAAACCCTTGCCTCAAGACGATGATATCCTGCACTTAATGCGCGCTTCAAAGGAATGGTCTGCACCGTAGAATCTGCATCATACACTATGCTTCCATCAAGCAACAACGTAACATGCACAGAACTGCCTGGCTCAGTCTTTTTCACACGCACCGTAAATGAAGTGTCAGAGCCTTCCAAGGTTTTTGATGGGCCAAGAATTTCAACACCCACATCCTGATGACTTGGTGCAAGACGAACTGCATTCACAGTTGCATTAAGTTTTGAGGCCAACAACATTGCATCAGCAAGCGATGTGCCTGACGTTGCCTGACCATCACTTATGAGCAACACAGACGCATGAGACTCAATGTTTGCAATAATAGCATCACCCACCGCTGACATATCTTTACTGCCAAACGCGTGCACCTCAACATTTACTTTTTTCTTCAGTTCAGCTTCAAGTGCCTTTGCATTATACGAAAAAACACCCATGCTTGATGAATTATCAATAAGAATCTTTATCACTGGATCACCATCAAAGTTTTTCTCATGCACAATAAACGGACGCGCAAGAGCAATAAGCAGGATCAGCACCATTAGCGTGCGAGAGAATAACATACAACGACGCACCATGATACGTCTCTGCCGTGCCTCACTATCTTCACGAATGGAAAAAAACTCTTTGCGCAATAACCACCAGAGCACCATCACAAAAGGAATAATAAGCAAGATCAAAAGCGGATGCTCTAAAAAACGGTAGGGTGCATCAAGCACTGGTGCAAGAACTGACGCTACAGTCATCAGATATCACCTCGTAACTTCACATATACTAATTCAAGAATTACAAGACAAAAAACAAACCACAAAAGTATGGTTTCAAGAGCATATTTTCTTGGCTCACGTACAGGGCGCAACTCAAAACTCCCTGATACAACTTGCTCAGCAGATGAAGGATTAATTGCAGACTCTGCATCATCAAGCAAGTTTGCTGCAACAGTTCTATCACTCAATTCATAAAAGCCAGCGCGTTCCACAACAATGCTTGATTGTACAAGGCGCGACCCATCAGGAAGACGAATGCTTTCTGGCTTGGACAATATCAATGAGTCTTTGGTGCGCAAATTCAGTGAACGCACATCAGGACGCGCAGCAAGAAACTTGATAAATTCATTCCAAAAAATCGGATAATCAGGTGAATACTTAAAATCACTTGCGTGCTCAAGCATGCCAAACCACGCAATTCTGCCCTTGCCTGAGGACTCAACAGTTAGCAATGGTTGATCAAATGCAGAAAGCACAGTTGTCGCATGACTATCAAGCACTGCTGCCTTAAAAAATTCATCAACTTTACTAAAATCCAACCCCTGCGTAAATCGAGTTGGGTTGACCACTACGACAGGAGCTTTCGCACCGCGCTCACCAAGCTTAACCGGAAGCAAACCCTTATAATCAATTGCAGGACTGTCAGGTTGTGCATGAATAATCAACACCTTGCCAGCATTAATTTGTGTTTTTATATCCTCAAGCGTGCCTGCCAAAAGCGCATGATCATCAATATTTTGTAGTACAAACACATCAAACTCACCCTTAGGCACAATAGGCAACTCAGCAATCGTCAGTTCAACACCAGGCAATGCCTTAAACGCATTCACAAGAAAAACTGATGCATTCGACGTGATGTACAACACGCGTAATTTGCCAGCACCAGGTGCGGACATAAACACGCGATTATCAACAGAAAAATCATCAGACACCCCTATGTTCACAATTGTTTTACCAGGTGGAGTTTCAAACGAAACTGTTTCAGTGCCTGACGCAGGAATCACCACTTGTTTTGAAAAACTACCAGCATTCAATAATGCAGACTCATCAGCAGGTTCATAATTACGCAAAAAAACAGTGGTGGAATCCTGACGAACATCAAGACCTGTAATGCCAATATTACGTCGGTGAACTCCTGATGATGTGGGAATAAAATCAACCACCAAATGACGGGCCTGAAGTACAGAACGTGCAACACTTGGCTCAATACCACCAGTATTGACGAAATCAGAAATCACAATCACGCGTCCTTCTTTATCATTCAACACCTCACCAGCAAGAATAATTGCATCACCCAAACGAGTTGAAGTATCACGAGGTTTTATGGTACTCAAAAAAGTCAAAGCCTCATTTGCGCTCACATCTTGCACACCAATCAATGGCACATCTTTGGCAAGAATAATAGTGTTACGTGAGCCAAGAGCTTTGCGTGCACGCTCCACACCTATCTCAAAACGAGTTTGCAAACCCTCGCGCACTTGCGATGATGCAGAAACATCAAGCACAATAACTGTGTTTTTTGCAGTAATATCATGCTGCACTGTCGTGCTTGGTTGCGCATTTGCGAGTGCAAGCAAAAGTAACAACAAAAGTTGAAGCAAAAACAACCAGTCCTTTGTAATTTGTTTGAGAAAATTAGACAGGCGTGAGCGACCAGTATTGTGAAAGAAAAACATTAAGCTCGGTACTTGCAAATGCTTAGGCTTAGGGCGAATAAGATACAACGCAATTAGCGGTACAAGACTTACAAGAGCCCACAAGCCAGCAGGCATACCAAACAGCACAGGACCAAGTGAAAAAGGCATATCAACTCATTCATCACAGAAGGAATATAAAAAACAGTAGGGTGGCGAGGCTCTGGTGAAAAGATGCGTTGTTATCAAGGCAAGCGAGAGTGTTTATTTCTTTGAACACCTGTTCAATAAAATGAACAGTCGCTTATCAAACTATCTTTAAAACGCACTGCAACAAGAACTGTTGGTTGTGCTATTCGCCAGACTACCTTCTTCTTTTGTTCTACTTTCCAATCGGCAGTGTGACCACCACTCCAGCTTCGAGAGCAGTTTGTGTTTCATTGTCATGTGGTCCTGTTTTCATAATGTGCGCAGGCAGTCCTATAAACCCGTAGAC
>JAHFOI010000020.1 GCA_023266895.1 Candidatus Woesearchaeota archaeon | reverse complement strand
TCTATTTCAAGTTCCTTTGCTGGATAGTCAAAATTTATTGCAATGAAACGTTGCTTAGTACTCATCTTCAAATCTTTGGCTTTGCGTTGATATCCTGGATTGTACGAAACCACAAGCATGAAAGAATCAGGTGCATGGTAAATTTTTCCCAATCGTTCAATAGGAAGAATTCGGCGGTGGTCACCTAACGGATGCAGAACCACAGTGGTGTCTGGACTTGCCTCAACAATCTCATCAAGATACAATATGCCCCCTTCTTTAACTGCAACAAGTGCAGGACCATCTTCATACGAGCCATTAAGAAGAAATCTTCCCTTCAAATCATCAGCAGTTAAGAGTTCATGACAAGGAACTGTTACTAAGGGATATTTAGTATTGTGTTTTTCATTCAGCAAATAACTCATGAATTCCACAAATCTACTTTTTCCACAACCAGTGGGTCCCTTAAGCATGACAGGAAGTTGTTCTTTATATGCGATCTCAAAAAGTTTTGTTTCACCTTGTACGTCAACATAGAATGGCTTTGTAGTTGGACGATAAATCTTTAGTTCAGTGTTAGTAGTAGGTGACATGGTTTCTTTACCTGCCAATTTTTTTGGGAGTGGTGGGTGGAGTTACGCGTTTTTATTCCGATTTGTATAGTTTTCGAGTGAGGTCATCTATGAATGTTTTACCTTTGGCTACGCGTTCTGTCATGTCATGCATAATTCTCACGTTTTCAGGATGTGCTGACTCAAAGGTAAGGCATTTTTGTAAGAGGTCTATACTTTCAGCGCTCAAATTTGGGCTAACATGTATGAGCTCTAAAAGCGTCTGTTTTTCAGCAAGAACAACACGATTATTAACACTAGAAAAAACACGCCATTTTCGTGGATCAATGTGTTCATACAAAGCATTGACAGTTTCAGATGTTATGAGCTCATTATCTTCTGGCAGAGGCGTATTTGAAGGCATGGCGGTTCCAATAAAAGCAGTTTTTGCTTCAGGAAGTGTATGAAAGTAGGTCCATTCTGGAGTGTCGTGTGGAGAAACAACATAGGAAGGAATGTTTGCTTTTAAGGTATTTGCAACATAGGCTTCATGCCTGACCTTACTTGGTGAGCGTTCAGCATTGCGCGCTTCTTCCATGCGTTCACGCATAGACTTAGGTTGTTCCACATCCTTCAAAGGACTTCCAGAACCAGCATTCCACTTACTTATTTCTTCAGGTTCATCATTTTTTGTGTCATTCTTGTCTTTCTTTGTCATCTTCACCACCTGAAAGTAATTATTTCTTGCTTCAATTTATATTTGAGGCTCTTACTATATATACTAGTCTTGATCTATAAATCTGGTGACCTTAGAATTGTTTTTGGCAAAAAAGCAGAAAACGCGCGACTTGAAGAAATAGTCCTTATTTAGTAGTTAATTATTAGTAAAGTTTAAAAAGGATGCTGGCGTAGTATGAACATGCTTGCAACACTTCTTACCAAAATAAAAAGAACAATTATGCCAAAAAAAACTCCTTGCAAACAGGATAGTACACCTCTTTCTCAAGATTCCATTAATTCAATTAGAGACTGGCAAAAACAGGCAAAAACTGCGTATCTCCGTGGCAGTCTACCCCTGATACAAAAATGGTTTTCAAGTCTTCAAAAACCTTTACAAAAACATGGACTAAAAGTTAAACTAGGAAAATCTGATTATGCATGTTTTTATAGACAGCTCATACGTGACGCCATAGCACATTTTTCAAGAGTTGAAGACTCAGATCTTGCTGAAACAATTGATTCTGCTCAAAAGAGTTGTGTAAAAACCGGCTTAGATGCATGTGTTGTGCAAGCATATGAAGAAAAAATGTCGGTGAAATCAAAAATCAGCAGCTCTGAAGAAGGTGGTTTTTTTGAAGTATCTCTTCATTTTCCTCATTCAGAAGAAGAACCACAGACGCGCTATGTTGCAAAATGCTTTTCCGATAAAAAAACATTTGAGAGCTCTCTTGCTGGAGAATTGCTTATACGCGATTCTGAATCAGAAACAGAAGGTGGTTTCAAAAGATTTTTGAGTGCAGATAGAAGAAATTACATTATCACAACTGAATACCTTCCTGGGAGAAGACTTGAAGATCTATTTCTTTGCGATACTCCACCAAGTGACTTAGACAAGATTTTAATCATAACAAATGCAATGAAAGCGTGGCTTGCCAAAGAAAGAAAAGGCATAAAAGACCTTTTTGAAACTAGTGTCCCAAAAAAGTCCTACACTGAAGAAATTCTCAATTATGTGTTAGTAAAATACAAAAAAAGGGGTGCTTCTTTTACAAGATTTTTTGAACAAGATGACTGCTTTTTTGATCTTTCTTCCCTTTGTGAAGAAGATCATTCAGTTCAGCAATTTGCTAATCTTTTCAAGAAATACATAGGTACACCTTTGACAAAAGACTTTAAAGTTTTTCAACATGGTGATTTACACTTAGGCAATGTGTTAATGACTTGTTCAGAAAAATCTTCTCAACAAAGACCTCAAGGGAGTGCTCAAGAAAAAGAGTATCAGTTCATAGATTTTGAATTTAGCAAAATGGGGTATGGAACTGTTCACAAAGATCTTGTTGAGTTAATGAAAAAAACTAAGCTCGAAGATGATTCAAGAACAAAGGTGCTTAGGGTTATTTGGGATTATTTGCAGGAAGTGAATACTTCTGCGCAAGCACGTGAACAAATAGGTGATTTTAATTCATTCCAGTATAATCATTCTCGAGCTGTGTTTTCTGAAGAATTGTGCAGTGCAATAAAGTATGCTACTGCAGCAGCACTCAAGAAAAAAAAGCTTGATCAAGAGCGTTTACTTGAAATGGCAAATACCAGTTACACAAGTGCAATTAACACAATTAATAAATTACCTATACCAACTGAAGAAAAAGAAAATTTCAAAAATTCCCTTCGCGAACTCAACAAAGAGCGTTATAATTTTAAAGAACTTAATATGTCTAATGAAAAAGTAAATCCAGATGACTGTGCTTCAATAGAAAACCTAGGAATAACTGCCTTTGGAAAAATGCATTACTCAGTAAGTGCTCGCAAAATACGCAGAATTAAGACGCTGGCGATAAATACTCTTGTTGTTGCAATACTATCCATTTTCGGGCCAGGAGCATTTTATGTTGCTTCTTTATGCTCTTCAGACTATAATTCATTAATGAAGAAATTGGCAGAATACAAGTTAAGTCGTTTTGAAAGTTACTACAGTGCACCAATTGCCCCCACAAGGAGAAAAAAATGAGCGCCTCACAAAAAAATGCAATTGAAGGTATTATAAAAAAATATGAAGAATCACAACAGAAAGAAGTAGAATGCTCGCCACTTCTAAGAAAGATCGATACTTCACTAATTGCACCATCTCCCTTTGAAGAACTAACAGAGGATTTGTTTGCAAAAAATGTTTTTTTGATGTATCAGCAAGGCAGTTTCCGAAAGAAAGTCATTATTGCAGCAGCAATTACACAGCTCATTTGTTTTTTCGCAGCAGTGTCTCAATACAGAATGAAAATAGAAAATGTACACCCTGACATTCCTCAAAGAATTTATCTTTGGGAAGGAAGATGAACTGTTGAAAATGAAATTCCTTCAGCAATAGTTCGGTTCAGTGTTAAATAAGTGTTTTCCTACCAGTCTTGGGTTCGCCTCAGCAAACGTGACTGGTGGTGGTCGGTTTTCGATTGACATGATTTAGGCAACCAAATAACTTATTTGTGTGAGGTTTTCTAGAATGCAAAAAAGACGATTGCTCATATAAAAAGATGTTCCTTCGCCCAATTCATAGGTGTTTTTTACTGTTTTTCTGAGCCTCAATAAATTGTCTAATGATCGCTTAAAAAAATATGTTTGAAAATCATCAAAAACATGCAGAACACCTGAAAGGAGTTCTTGAGTTTTTCTATCAGGCAGTTTATTATCGCTCACGATTTTTTTGTAGATGTCACGTATCATGTCAGCTGATGATTCAAGAATAAACAAAAGAATTCCAACAACCTCTTGATCGTGCTTTGGTGTATAGCCGTGCTTGTGAATAAGGCGTTGAAGAAAAAGAGTGTACTTGTGTAGTATGTGCTCTGTTTTGCTTGCTTTTGCAAGTCTATCAAAATTCTTTTCAGAAAAACTCTCACTACCCTCTTGAAGCATGTCTAAAAACAAAAGTAATGTTCTTCTGAATAGCGTATTAAACTCAGTTTCTCTGGCTTCAGCAACATTTTTTATGATGCAAATTCCTCCTTTTGTATCAACAACTTCCATGCCGATTAACCATTCCTGAACAAGTTCAATAACTTTATCAACACACAATGCATCAGGACAAATTGCTCGTATTTCATCAGCTCCACGAATATAAGGAACAACAAGCAAGCGCTTTACAAAATTGTTGCCTTCAGGAAGAGTGAGCTCAACACTCATGCTTGCAGGACTGCCTTTTGCAGTGACAAATATTCCTTCTTCCTGCTCAAAAACATCAACTTCATCACCTTTTTTTAAGTGAGTTTTGACTAACCATGCTGGCGGGAGTGAAACCATTAATGTGGTGCCACCTTGTTTGACCAGCTTTCTGCGCATAAGAGGTGCAATGGTGAGAAGTATATAAAGATTATGGCTTCTATATACTGGAATAAAGCAAATCAAAGTCGCTTTTTATCTTAACAAATATTTTCTCATCATGAATCTGCATAAAAAAGATTTATAGAATCACACTTCTCTATATAGTACGAACCTAAGGCATATATTGTTCTCACGATTTTTATTATTTGAAGGTGGTTAAAATGACAAACTCAAAAACAGCGTATGAAAGCGCACAAGTGGCGTATGCTGAAAGACTAGAAACTGCTCGCGCCTACATCAAAGGTTTGCTAACAAATAAAAGAAAAGATGCGTTTGGCGTGCATGAAGAACAGCAGGGAAGACTGACAAAAATATTGGAAGAACTGTATGGTGAAGCTGTTGGTACGGCAATTGAACCTGCAACAGGAGGTAAAGTTGGAATAGTAAAAAATCCAAGACCTATTGTACACATGAGATTACTTCTTGAAACACTTGCAGTCAAAGAAAATAAACAGATTGACAAATACAAAGCACTGGTGAAAAGCCAAGAGTCTGATCCTGGGTTTGCACAGTATGCTGATAGAATTGCGCATGTAGAGTACACTCATGAAAAACAAGGTAGGCGAGGCGCATTCAGACAAGAAATAGAACCAAGAGGAGTATATCGAGACATAGAGTTTATCATTACTGGAAAAGCTCCAGAATTGAAAGACTATCGCACAAAAATAAAAGTCTTTATGCTTCAAGGAGCAGAAGCGCCTCTTGAACTCTATGAAGAAATTCTTGAAGAAAACCTGCCCAGAGTATTTCCAAGCATCCCTGAAGGTACAACTGTGGCGCTCATGTATGCTGAACAAGGTCTGGAAGTCAACCCAAAAATAAGCAAGACCTTATCCGCAACCACGCTAAACAAAGCTGAACTTGGGGGTATTGAAGCAGCAATTGACAAAGATTTTATTGAGGACAACATAACAAAAGTGCACCTCACTCAGGTGTTTCAGGCATTGAAAGATCAAGTGGAGAACTTGGACTGATCATGAGCCTTGAAGAAACATTTGTGATAAAAGAACCTGTAAAGTATGTGCCTCAGGGCAAGGAACTTGAGATTGCCATGGCTTGCATAAAACGTTCTTATCCACTCATGTTACGAGGTCCCACTGGTTGTGGCAAAACAACTCTTGCAATGTATCTTGCACATCAAGAAGGCTTGCCATTTATTAGCCTCACGTGCAATGAAGATACTGATCCTGGTGATTTTATAGGGAGATACACCACTGAAGGATATGTTGATGGTAGAGCTGCAACTGCCTTTAAATGTAAAAACGGGGCAATTCTGTACATCGATGAAATAGGTGAAGCACGACAGGACGCGATTGTTGTGGTACACTCAATGACTGATGATAGAAGGCAATTAGAAAATCCATTACGTAATGAAGTGTATGCTGCACCCAACAAATTTTTGGTGGTTGCATCATATAATCCAGGGTATCAATTGCAGAACAAACTCAAGCCAAGCACCATGCAGCGTTTTGTTACCATTGATCTTGAATTTCCTGCAGAAGAGCAAGAAGTGAGGATAGTGCTTGAAAAAAACCAGTATCTCACAAGGCTTCCTGTTTTAGTGAGAACCGCGGTTTCTGAAGAGGTCATTACTCAACTTGTTCAGCTAGCGCATGATTTCAGAAAAATGGCGCAAAGCAGAGAAGCAGGATTAAAAGAAGGCCCTGGCACAAGACTTGTGGTAAGAACCAAAGGACTTATAGAAGAAGGAATAGAGGTAAAAACAGCAATTAAAGCAGGTATGATAAATCCTCTAACTCACAAACTTGAGGTGAAAGAAACAATGGAAGAACTTCTTAACTCAAGGTTTGGAACATGAGTCTTGAACTTGAACAACTTGCTGAAAAACTAACCCGGTTTGCCACAGCATTTACTGGCAGAACTGTGCTTATTCTTGCTCAAACAACTGAACTTAGTAAAACAGAAGCAACAAAAGATTTAGCTCTTTTTCTTCCTCATAAACCTCCGAAAGTCAGAGAAAATCTTGTTACCTTGACTGAAGAAGAAGAAATGCGTCTTGGCAAAGCATATTATTTTGGCCTTACCGCACTTCAAGCCTCAGCATTCAAGTACGGAACACACACAGTTCTTCCCAATTTACGAAAAAGAACCATTGCATACCTGAAGAAAAAGAATCTTGAGATTGTAGGAGTTAAAGAAGAAGGAGAAGAAGAGCCAATCAGTATTTTTGAGGAAACAAGTCTTGGTCCTTTTTGTAAAAATGCATACAACCTTGTTGAGCTCATACGTAGGACGAGAATTTTACGCAATCAGTACCCTTTTTTGATGAAGGATTTTGGTGAAGCAGTACGAAATGCAAGAAACGCATATGGTTTTGAGCAACTCTTTGGTGAGCCAGATGTTCTGGTATCAGGCACGAAAAGTCTGATAACACTATTATTCAAAGAGTATGGTGTAGAACCAGAAAAGATAGAACAAGAATTCTTGCTTTCCTTGAAAAAAAGAGGCAGAGAAAGTGCGGTGTCTTATGATTTTCAGGAAATGATACAAGATGCGCTTTCTGATTTTGGAAGGGGAGTGCATACTGAGGAAGCATATTGGAAAACCTGGGCAGTAATTGCAAGAATTGACGAAGCATATAGGGCAATTGCAAAAGAAAAACAAAACTATTCCTTAAGTATCTTTGCGAGCATGGATACGAGGGGCATTCAACAAGAAGAACTTCTTCAGAATCATTCTGTAATATACCGAGAAGCAATCAACAACTTGAAAAAAGAAAAAGAAGCAATAGAAAAAGAAATAACTGTTGCAGAAAAACATTGTTCTGAACAAAAAAGATTACTTTTGAAAGCAGAAGTAGAAAAGAAAGTAACAGACACATACAAGCAACGCTTAGAGAAACAACTTACAAAAGTTACTGAACTATTAGCTAGTAAAAAACAAGAGTTACTTCAAACAGAAAACAAAATAAAATACAGTGAAAAAGAAGAAACAAAAGAGTTTGAAAAACAAGTTGCACGTATAGCTCATTTTGATTCCTTGCAGATAATTGCAGGAAGGTGGCAGCTTGCTTCCCAGAATACAATTCCTGAAGCAGAACTTCAACACACTGCAGTTATACGCAGGGCGTTATTTACTGCAAATGTGCTTTCTTGTTCTGAGGAAACTTATTTTCCTGAGAAAAGATTTGGAAGGCTGGTGAAGGATTTCGTAACTGTGCGAGAATTAAGACTTGATGAGACAAGTGCGCACACGTGTGCTACCGTCACTGATCAAGAAAGAAGTCTTGAAAGAAAAGCTGCAGAGTTGCAAGGCAAAATAAACAAAAAGAAAGAATTATCACACAACGTAAAATGGGACATAATTTCTCCTCAGGAAATCAGAACAGAAATACACTGCTTAGAAAAAGAGCTTGACAAAGTAAATGACTCACTAAAAGATCTTGGAAGCAAAAAAGCATTCATTATGAAAAGACATTTTTTGTATGATGCGCGAGTTCTTTCTTTGATTGAAGAAGAAATGGAACAAATACGGCCTCGTTCAAGAACAAAAGTAAGAAATCAGGAGGCGGGTGAGCTGGATGTTAAGAAGTATTATGATTTCTTCCAATCTCATGGAAGCAGTTCAGAAAAGTTTTATTGGCAGTGGAAAAGAAAGCAGCGTGACGTTGCCACGCTCATTCTTGTTGATTGCTCACGTTCTTCTGAGCTAATGGCAGGGCCAAACCATAGTGTACTGGACTGCGCTAAAAAAGCTGGCTTGCACGTGGTGACTGCTATAAAGGCTCTTGGAGATAAACATGTGCTGGCATTTTATGCTGGAGAATCCCAATCAGATGTGCGAGTGTATGTGCTAAGCACAACTGAAGTTTCAGGAAATCTTCCCAGTCTCCTGACCAAAATCTCTGGAGCACACAATAACCGCGATGGTGCTGCAATACGTTGGGCCACAAGAACTCTTGAAGAAATGCCTGCCAAAACAAAATACTTGTTTCACATTGGAGATTTTGATCCTAAAGATGTGACTGTGCCAAAACTAATTCCTCCACCACCTGGCGCAGATGCTCCTTATGAACGAGAATTAGCGCTTGAAGACACTATTGATGCATATAATTCTGCACGAGCAAGAGACATTATTCCGTATGGTTTTTGTATTGCGCCTAAAAAACCAGAACCTTTGTCAGGAAGGTTACGTCTGGCAAACCTCAAAAAAGTTGCTCGGCCAAAAATGCCTTTTGAAGACGTATTACGACAGAAATTCAAAGGTTATTATGCAGTTGTTAGAAACCTAGAGGAATTGCCTGACCTTTTACGAAAAGTATATCTTGAATTAAGTTTTGAGAATTGAACCGGGAATACGTTCTCCACTAAAAATCAGTTTAAGCGCGCGAGAAGTAAAAGACTAATTTGAATTACCTGGCTGACGAAAACCAACTTCTTAAAAACTCCTTATGAAAAAGCTCTAAAGAGAGTTTCATAGAATTTCTGGGTTCTTGGATAGTAAGGCACTGCGGAGTTCCAATTGATTACTCTGGTTGGTGAACCACGATTGCTGAAACCGTGTTTATCACAGGTTGTTAAGTTTATGTCTTCTACTGAGTATAAACCCGCACTTATGTTGACCCCTCCTTCCTTGAATCCTGGCGTAAGAATAACTGCTGAGAAATACTTTGGCACAAACTCTTCTCTATCAAATTTTAATCCGTTGAGTGTAATCCATTTGAAGTAAGGCTCTTGATTAGTTGTATCTCTAATCCAAAGACCTTTTTTTGTTTGATCAGGTTTTGGATCAACTTTAATAGCTACAATTAAATCATCCCAGTTTCTAACACTGCGAGCAAATTCATCAACTGTTTCACGAAGTTCAGTATCAACTGTTGTAAGTGCTTTGTCAATTCTTTTTTCAAGAACAGGTATTAATGATGGCATTTTTTCCTCGCTATGCATTCCTACTTGAGGGTTGCTGTTTAAAAGAATTAGTATTTTGCACTGTTCACTTCTTTTCTTCTTTCT
The DNA here is from genome assembly GCA_023266895.1 of Candidatus Woesearchaeota archaeon. Lineage (GTDB taxonomy): Archaea > Nanobdellota > Nanobdellia > Woesearchaeales > ARS49 > JAHFOI01. The sequence continues at coordinate 14,200 of JAHFOI010000020.1, read as the reverse complement.
TTTCTTTTGACTTTTCAAGAACCAAAACATTTTTGTGCTCAGGTAATAACTTCTACCATGTGATAGATAATAAGACCAATGCTAAATTGAAAAGAATAAGTGTATATTATTCAAACTACTTGGCAGCGTATCGTGTCCGCGAAGTTGCCAATCTACTCAAAAAAATCCAGCCAGAAATTACAACCGTAATTATTCACAAACTGTTAATTTCAGTTCATACTCAGTTTGTGGTTTAAGGTTCAGGAATCCTTTTAGTTTAGTTCCAATGGTAATGCAAAGCTTGTTGTTATCTCCTACCTCGATATGTCTATCTATTTTTGTATTTTCTTTGCGAACTTTTTCCAAAATCTTAGGTTCAAGAGTAAGAAATTCAACAGAGTATTTTTTCTTTCTGTCAAGAACTTTTTCATAATCTCTGCTAAAAATAAGCGAAGGGCTTTGCAAGCTCACAAAACGCGCACAAATAATTATTTCCATGATATCACGAGGCTCTCAATGTTCAGGAACTCACTTCTTTTCTTCTTTCTTTGCGCCTTCTTTGCCTGGTGCTGCTGCGCTTTCTACTGGTAGTAATTCTTCTATGATTGCAGTCGGCACTTTTGCTTCGACAAGCTTGCTTTTGATTGATCCACGAGGCTGTCCTGCCATGCTTTCAATAATTTGTTTTGCAGTGGTTGTGAATTCTGTTTTTCTCTTTTCCATTTCTGCGGCAAGGCGCATTTTTTCTTCAGCAAGCTTTTTGAGGTCTTCAGCACTAAGTTCTGTGCGTTCTAAAAGGATTTTTTCTTTAAACATGCCTGCATTGACATCAGCAATTGTTTCTCTGGCTTGTTTGCCTTCTACCATAACGCCCATGCTGTCGCACGTGCCCATGACTTCTTTGACTCTTGCAAACGTGTCTTTGCCCATAAGGTTGTCTTTTTTCATTTTTGAGACTTTGATAACTTGTTCTATCCTAATATCTGCAACTTTGTCTGCAAGTGGGCTGCCTGAGCCTTTTTCTATACCTGCTTCTTTTTTGATGAGTGCAGAGGTTGGTGGTGTGCCTACAGTGATTTCAAAACTCTTGTCTGGCTGAACTATGACTTTGATAGGCACTTGCATTGCTTTGAAGTCAGCAGTTTTTTTGTTGATTTCTTGCACAACTTGACCAATGTTGACTCCTGCAGGGCCGAGTGCTGGTCCAAGAGGTGGTGCTGCAGTAGCTTTTCCGCCTTCTACCATGCATTCAATGATTTGTGGTCGTGCCATGAGTGTGTTGCTAGTCAGGTGTTTTTAAGTTTAATCATCCATTGTTTCTTCTGAGGATTTTTCTGGTTCGGCAGTGTCGCGTCGTATGACTTTTACTGCGTCTAATTTAACAGTGAGTGGGATGGGTACTGCTGCGCCAAGGAATTCCACAACTACATCTCCTTTGGCTTTGTCCACGCGTGAGATCTTGGCTTGTTCGCGCTTGAATATGCCTGAAATGACTTCTACAATGTCGCCTTTTCTGATGTCCACGTCGCGCTTGACTTGTTCAAGCATGTGTTCTATTTCTTTATAGCCCACTTCTTTTGGAAGAATTCCTCTTGCATAAGGAACACCTTGTGCGGCAAGGTCTGCTGCTTGGGTGTCTTTTGCTTCCACAAACACATAGCCTCGCATGCCATGAGGGCGAATAAGTGCGTATACCTCGAGTTTTTTTTGTTTGACATTGCTCGCGACAAAGTCAAGCACTTGGTCTTCGCGATTTGCAGTTGTGCGTAGTGCATAAATATGTGTGGTGAGCGCTGGTGGTGCGCTTGCTTGTCCGCTACCTGCTTGTGTTTCTTCAGCCATAAGAACTATACAGGCACAGACAGGCTGTGCTTTTTAAATGTTGTGATTTTGTGGGCTCTGGTGAAAATGTGCGCTGCTGCCAAAGTGAGCGAGCGTGTTTATTTCTTTGTTGTATGCCGTCGTTAAGTACGAGTCGCTCACGACTTGTAATCTCAGAACTGCGAACAGTGATGATGACTGAGAGCAGGTGAGGCATGGCTTGTGAAGCAAGAAGTACGCGAGCTCGGCAGCAGCGTCGAAGCACAAGCTGAGATTTTCACCAGAGCCGATTTGGGGTGGGTGAATGTGTCATCAGCCAAGCAATTCCACAAGTCGTTTTTCTTCTTTGACTATTCGTTTTTTTACTTCGCGTAGTTTTTTTACCAATTTTTCTGGCGCATGAGTTTCAAGCAAAGTGTTATCTGAATGCTTAATTACTTGAACCCAATATGTTTGCGTGTGTTTTGGTCCTTCCCAGCCAGTGTTTCTCAAGTAAACTAATGGTAGGTTGTAGGTGAAAGCTTTTCTGTGAAGATTAGTTTTAAAGTTGAACTGAGAATTTCTTGCCTCTGCAACACCAAAGCCATACCTTGCTAAATGTTGCCCTGTGAGTTGATCTGCAGTAAATTCTGTTCCTATTTGTTTTTCAATTCGTTTGATGTCAGTAAGGTGACCTCCTAGGAGTGGTTGTGTTCGGTGATTGGTATCAGGAAAAAGATCAGAGTCTAGAATATTGCATTCCTCAAACAATTCATATGTTGTTTTCAACATTTCTTTTAAGCGGTCATGAAATTCTGGCAAATCAATTGGTGTGTAAGTATGAAATATCAATTTATATCCATTTTCGCGTAATGTCTCAATAATTCTTCCTGCGGTTGGTGCCATCACTTTTCGTTCAAGTAACAAGTTGGTATCATCACCAAATCCTATGCCTTTCATAAATTCACCCTTGCCTCAAGGAATAAGAACTTGTTTAAAAGCTTGAGGTGGGCATTTTCTTCAGAGAAATTTGAACAATTCAATAAAATACCTTACCGAGGCAACAAATGACTTGGTTTCAAACTTCTCTTAGAGAACTTTGCCTCTTTTTTTGTTATTCTGCAAAGTTTTCTTCAGCGTCCCAAAAGCCTTATAAATCACTCTCTTTCGCTACTGTCTTGACGGATGACAGTTTTTTCTGACCGTCGGAGTGAAGACAATGAGTGGATGCGTAAGTGATTTAATACAGAATGGAACGCCCGAAGCAAGCAGAATTAATGAAGTTCTTAAGAAAAAAGCGCTAGCACCAATTGATGCACCATATGATCTTGTTTCACGTGAAAACAGAACTGCATATGACCCTGCAGGAATGAACCGAACACAGCGTGCTGTAACAACAACTGTTATGGTGGCTGCATTTGGAATTCTTGCAGCACAACCCGCAATGAATTATTCTCAGACTGAGGGTGTTCCGACAACTGTGACACAAGCAGCTTGCCAAAAATCTGAACCTCTTGTAATGTTTTATGGTGCTCAAGATTCAGTCATGCCTGGCTATTGTTTGCCTCAAGCTGGCTTGTCTGCTGAACTGCGTGAGGCTTTTCGGATTGAGATTGGCGTGAGAACCAATATAGAAAGACTTGTGGAACAGCACCAAAAAAAGCAAGCCCCGAAATTTCAAGATGCAGTATATTGAATGCAAAGTATGACATCAGAACAAAATAACTAATAAGAAATACATTGTTCCTCTGAGAATAATAAACGCGGATAACATCAAAAACATAGTGCTGTTATCATACTTGCCTAAGGAAACCGTAAAGTATAAAAATCAAACAATCTGCACTTCTTCCATGAAGTTAAGAATTATTATTGAACAGGATGAAATGTTTGTGGCAGAATGCCCAAGCTTGCCAGGCTGCATTTCTCAAGGCAAAACACGACAAGAAGCATTTTTGAATGTTCAAGATGTCATGCAAGGCTATGTAATTAGTCTCAAAAAACATAACGAACCAATTCCTCCATCAATCACTGAGGAAGTGGTGGAAGTCCTTGCCTAAACTACCTCTTCTTTCAGAAAAAGAACTCCTAAAAATCTTTGCAAAAATATTTTATATCATTGACCACCAGCCTGGAAGTCACATTATTTTGCAACACAGTCAACCCCCACACTGCAGACTCAGGACTCCAAATCATGCGGAACTTAGTAAAGAGAAGTTTGAACAATTCAATAAAATACCTTACCGAGGCAACAAATGACTTGGTTTCAAACTTCTCTTAGAGAACTTTGCCTCTTTTTTTGTTATTCTGCAAAGTTCTCTAAAGGTGCACTTCCCGCCATAATCAGAGAAGCAGGATTGTCACAAGAAGAGTTTGAAAAACTCAGGCACTTATGATTCACAACACATTTTGTTTTCTGCCAGGAATCGGGATGCAGCGCGAGCACAAAATTTGGCAATCAGGAATTCATGAGTGGAACCAGTTTCTTGATGCCAAAAAAATTCAGGGGCTTAGCGCTGCGCGCAAGCAAACCCATGACAGCCTACTTAGGCATGCACATGCGCAATTACAAGAGGATAATGCACAATGGTTTGCGAGCATTATGCCACAAAACCAGCACTGGAGGTTATATGATAAGTTCAAGCAAGACGCGTGTTTTCTTGACATAGAAACTGATGGCTACTATGGTAGCATCACTGTTATTGGGGTGTATGATGGTACAGAAGCACATACGTTTGTGCGAGGGGTAAATCTTGATAAAGAACTGCTCGGCAACCTTCTCTCCCAATACAAGCTCATGCTCACGTTTAATGGAAGTAGTTTTGACTTACCAGTCATTCAGCGATACTTTAATCTCAAACCCACCATGCCACACATTGACTTGCGCCACGTTTGCTCAAAAATTGGTTTAACTGGTGGGCTCAAAAAGATAGAAGGTGACTTAGGCATACAAAGACCAGAAGAATTGCAAGGCATTACTGGAATGGAAGCAGTGCAGTTATGGCAAGACTTTAAGCGCACTCAAGACCAAAACTATCTTGATCTGCTCGTGAAGTATAACACTGAAGACATCGTAAATCTCCCGCGCATTGCAGAAACAGTAATTCCGCAATTGTGGAAGCACGTCAGAAACGACGAGCAACAAATGAAAGGCGATGAAATTGATCGCCAGAGTCTTCGCGAACATCTGAAAAAAAAGTAAATCCCTGTTCCCGCAGCATATGCTTTACATGCATTGCACTAAAAGGAGATTTTCTATATTGAGGGTTACTCAGTGAATAACCTCCACCCACAAAGAAATTACATGAAGGTAAATGATCTAACAGCCGTACTGCAGCAACATCAACAGTTCCGTAATGCGGACCAAGGTTTGCAACCACGACACCAATATCATGCACAGGAAGCTCATCTGTAATGTGTTCATCACAAATATTTCCTTGAATGAACTGGTATTTTTCAGCTGAATAATTATTTGCAAGCATGTGTCCTCTCATGAGACTACTATATTTATTCTCAGAAGCCACACCAATCACGTGCGTAGCGCCTTTTTTTAGTGCAACAAGACTGAGAACTCCATCACCACAGCCTAAATCAATAACAGTCTTACCTGAGCAGTCAACACCCTGCATTGCATGTGCTGTTAGTGCCGCATACGGACCAAGCATCACCTCACCCAATAAACTCCTAAACTTTGAAAGCAACACTGTTTTTTCAGGAACACCATGCACAGTAGTTGCAAGTCTGTCATCAAGAAAAAGCCAGTCACCAACAACAGAACAACACATTTTAAATGACCTATCTTTTGCGTGCCACACCTGAACATAGGGAATTGCGTTGTTATCAAAAAAAGGATATTCTAATACATGATACCCTGCTTGCTGAAAATGTTCTTGCACGTGTTCTGACCGCATACAGGTACAAGAAAAAAGATGTTTTTAAGCTTAACATTTAAAAGCCAAGCGCGCATTCATAACCTATGGTTGAAGGAATAAAAGAAAGCCTGATTCAACTCAGAAACAGGCGCATCATGGAAATCATTCAGATGCCTCCAGAAAAACGACTTGAGGCACTGAAAGAGCTTGCGCGAGAACTTGTGGAACGCGCTAAAGAACTCCAGCAAAAAGAAAAAGACCTTAATCAAGAAGAAATTGAACAGCAAAAAGAAGTAGAAACAGTTGCTGCACTAGAACTGCAAGGCAAAGAAGAACTTGCAACTTTAGAAAAAATACTGCCAAAAGAAGTGAAACAAGAGGAAGAATTCAAGCCCGAAGCTCTTGAAGATAAACTCAAAGATGCACCCAGACTCAATGCAGACCAAGAACACGCGTATAGTCGCACTCCAGGAAAAAAAGACATGGTTGATGCATATCGTGTTTCAGGAGAAAAAAAGTCTCAAGACTTATACTCCAGTTACACAGAAGCAGAAGAAGTAGACTCAATTTATCAAAGCCTTGCCTCACCTCGCGAACAGTATGAAAGCGAAAAACTCAAAAGCTACCAAAGCAGCAAAGAAGTGCTGGACGATCTCTCAGGCAAAGGACAGTATAAGTCGTGAAAAAAAGTAAATTAATCTATCGCAGCTCCTCAAATTCTTTGCCAGAAATAGGGATGAGTTTCATACCTGAACTTCAATCTGTTGCACACCCACAAACTTAAGAGGCTGTGCAGGCATTCAATAGAGTGAGGTGAAAAAAGAATAAAAACAATAAGTCTTCTCACACTGCTCTTAGAAACCCTTAAAAACTCAAGCTCTCATTCTCTCTTGTATGGTAGAATTCAAGAGTGCGTACTTTCATCCTATGGATAGGAAGTGTTATGAGTGGCAGCCAAAGGCTGAAGAACAGGCGTCTTTTGAAAAGCCAATTCATGCAGATCCTATTATTCCGCTCAAAAAACTTGGGCAGACAGTGCCAGAAACAGATCCTCGTACTGGAGCAAATATTTTGCAAAATGTTGCAAGTGCAATTCGCGCAGGTGCAGGCACAATTCAGCTTGCCATGACTGTGAATCCTCAAGCAGCAATGGGTGGGCGACCAAAAGGGTATGGTAAAGAAGTCCGCACTGCATTGCGAGAAATGCTACAATCAAGCAAAGTAACTCTTGAAGGCTTAGAACTGCCCACTGCAGTCAGCAACGTGACAGGGCTCCAAGAGGGTGGTTTTGATGAGCAACGACGCAAGGAAACACTTGATGAAGTGCATGACAGCATGCGTTTTATTGCAGAAGTTGCGCGAGGTGGTGGGGTTGACATTTTCAGTCAGGAATTTCCACGCCCTCTTGCGGTTGCAAAGTGGAATCAAAATGACAAAATGTTTCCTGGAGCATTCAAGCTTTCAAATACAGAAGAAGATGATGCACCATTGTATTTGGTTGACAAGCGCACTGGCAAAGTAATTCATAACGTGCGACGAGGTCACGTGGCCTATGCACCAAAATACCTTATGAATGAAAAAAAAGAATTTATTGACCGCGCAGGAAACGCAGTTACTGACTTAAGCAAACGCGTGCCAGTGTTTAATGAAAAAACAGGAAAGTTTGATATTGATGCACAACGCTGGCCTCAATTTGTAGAAGAAGCAGAACGACTTAATAAACAAAAAAAAGCAGAGTTTGTTGCCCAAGGCAAAAAGTTTGGAGAGCAGGAAATGATTACTCCAGAAGAAGCATTTTTTAGGCAAACAGTAGCGAGCGAGGAAGGAGTTGCAAAAGCATGGGCATTACAGTACGCAAAAAAAATGCCAGAACATTTGAGATCACTAGAACGCTTGCAAAGCATTGAACCAAGTATGAAAGCTCAAGAAAAAAACGCAAACCAAGAACAACTCATGCAACTCAGGGCGCAAGCACTTGCTGCAGTCACACCAGGCATAGACCCAGAACAATTGCAAGAACTCGCTGCTGCCACGCGTAATAGAAAACCCTCAGAAATCATTGCTGAGAGCATGTCAAGAGCACAGCGCGAAATTGAAGAAGCACAAAACATGTCAGTAAGCCAGCAAATGAAAGAACAAGAGTCAGAAAACCTCAAAGAAAACATTGTAAGCATTGATAAGTATGCAAAACAAAAAGCCTGGGAAAGCTATGCAGAACTAGGCATGATAGCATTTGAGGAAACCAAAAAAAACCCAAACATTGTTGACAATAAAGGAAATTTTTTGCCTGGCGCAAAACCATTGTTTGTTGGCCCAGAAAACGGATGGCCCACAGCATATGGAGGGCATCCTGATGAGTTTATTGAGCTTATCAAAAAGTCCAGAGAAAAAATGGCAGAACAACTTCAGGCACGAGGTGTTGAAAAGGAACAAGCCAAAAAAGCATCTCAAGAACACATTAAAGGATTGTTTGACACAGGACACCTTGGTCAGTGGTTTTCATACTTTCACCCTAAAGATAATGCAGGCAAGGAAATCACTAGTTATGATGAACGCCTCAAATTGTTTAATGGCTGGTATCTTGAGCAAGTCAAGAAAATGGCCAAAGAAAACATTATTGGCAGCGTGCAAGCAGTTGATTCTGCAGGAGGAGCTCACGCTCATCTTCCTGCAGGCCAAGGTATTTTTCCTGTAGTCAAAGCAGTTGAAATCCTCAAAAAAGAAGGTAACTTCAATGGGTTTGTTATCTCAGAAGGCCATGAAGAAGAAGGCTACAGCCCTGGAAGAATTCTCACGAAAACCTGGGAAGCATTTGGTGGTGCAATCACTGGAAACTACACCATGCCCATGCAATCAGGACCAAGAACCTGGGGCTCAGCAAGCCAAGCCTACTTTGGCAGAAGTTACCCGCCAGACATGATGTTTGGAGGCTATGCGCCAAGCAATGAATTCAGGCTATGGTCAGAAGTGCCAATGGAATAAATACGTGCTTCAAAAAAATAACAAAAAATACTTTTTCTTAATGCTACTTTTATTAAGAACACAACGCTGCATGTGCCAAATCATATGCCACATATGAAAGAATGTGCCCATCAACAGCTGTGCGTATTCTTCTGTAAAGAGCAGCATCGTTGTTTGAAGAAAATAATGGGCTGTTTAGCATGTCAGCAAGTGCTTTTGCTTCAACAAAAGCGTTTTCTTCTTCATACAATGTGTTTTCAGAAGCTCTCAAGCTGTCCTGACCAGAAACTTGCGGTTCTTTAGCAGTTCCAGAAGTATCATTTTCTTTTGTAGCAGTCTTGTACGCTTCATGCACACCAGTATAGGTACTTGCAGTCAATGATTCTGAAACACAATATGCAGTTGCTGTCGCAGTTGAGTCTGCTGGCAGCACACTTCTGCCTGAATTAGACTTCATATTAGAATCACACGTGATCTCATAAACTACTGCTGCATTATTTTCGTACGAACCTGAACTGCCACTCACTGTTACTTTTGTGCGCTGAGCATCACGTACGGCCTGACCTACTTCATCAAGAACATCATCAATTACTGTGCCAATATTTTCTGCATTACTGCCTGCTACCAACTGGTTCGTATCTTGAGAAGTAACACCATTCGCCCACACAATACCTGTTAAACGCATGAATTTGCCTGACAAGCACTGCTTTATTAATCTTATGCCAGCACGGCTCAGTTCAAAGTTAACTGCATAAAAATATAGGGGCTTTTGCCCCTTTGTTTGTGTCGCAAACAAAAGAGGGTGGAGGAGCCCTATGAATGAAAACGTATTCTGTGAACTTTAAGAAACTTGCTTAAATAACGCTTCGTTTTTTGCGTTTTGTGCACGTGCCAGTGCACTTGAGCAAAACTGAGAACAAGAAATATGACCTGCACTTCATGCTTGTATTGTACGTACTGTTTTGTCTTGCAGACAAAAGTTATTCGCGATTCGTAAAGCTTGTCGAAACAGGAATTCATGAGTTGCTGAAACTTGAGCGCGTACCTGCTCGCTCGACGCTATGGTATGCGTGGCGGAATGCGTCGCCACGCTTCTTGAGACGTTTGGTGCAAGTAAGTGGCAAGGGTGGTCGCGATAAAGTTGGAGCTCTTGACCCAACGCATTTTAACATCAGTAGGCCGAGCGTTGCCTACTGTAAGCGTATCAAGCGCTCGCTCGAACGTGAGCCAAATCGTAAAACAACCATTGTTACGGGAACGAGAAGTTTACGAATTCTTGACGCAGTACTGCACAAAGATCATCACCGAAGTGGACTTGCTGACATTCCACAACTTATGAACGAATGGATCAAAGGAAAAACAGTTGCTGCAGACACTGAATTTGATGCTAAAGAACGATTCCATCAAGCAGTCATTACTGCAGGAGGCAAAGGCGTCGCTCCTTTGCGCCACAAAAACATTCCCGTGTGGCGCACAAAAGGGTAGCGATGCAAGCAACTCCGACGGCAATGGCATGGCAGAAGCTACAATCGCAGACCCTTAGCAGAAACCGCAAACAGTATGTTGAAACGAGGCATGGATGAAACACTTCGCGGAAATACCGTTGGGCAACAAGCCCGACACTTCTGCGCAAAATGTTTCACACACAACATGCTAATGAGATGTTCAGAATGAACTTTGAACTGAGCGATTTCACCGCCACCCTTATATACTTCTATGCCTTGATTTTTGTCGTGGTAAAGCTATCCTTGTATCCTTTGGATGTTTCGTATAAAATAATGAATGACAGAGCAGTTATTCATGTGTATGGGCGAACCCCTGATGGTGCACAAGTATGTGTGAAGGATGAGCTGTTTGAGCCTTACTTTCTTGTGCTACCAAAAAAAGGCAGTGAAGCAATTGAAGTGAGCCAAGAGCTTGCAGGAATGCACATAACTCAGGAAGACAAAGAATTTTTCGTGACACGTGTAGAGGTTATCAGGAAGCGTTTTATTGAAAAAGAAGTGAGTGCACTCAAAGTGTTTGTGAACTTGCCAAAAAGCGTTCCTGTAGTTCAGGAAAGCATACGAAAACAAGGGCACACCCCTTTTGAATTTGATATTTTGTTTACTAAGCGTTACATTTTGGACAAGGGGTTCACGCCATGCATGCTTTTGGACGTTGATGCTGAACCCAGCACAGAAAATTCTAAAGTGCCTGTTTTTACTGCAACAAGTGTTGCGCCGAGCCAAACTCAACACACACTTGATAGCCCTCGTGTGCTCGCACTTGATATTGAAACCTATAATCCGCTTGGCAAAAATATTATTGCTGAACAGCATCCTATCTTGATGCTTGCAGTGTATGCACCAGGTTTTGAACGTGTTTTGTGCTGGAAACGTTTTGCAAATCCAGATAAAACTATAGAGTTTGTTGATTCTGAAAGCGAGCTGCTTGAACGTTTTAAACAATTAATCGCAGAGTTTAAGCCTGACATTCTTGCAGGGTATTATTCTGATGGGTTTGACTTACCCTACATTATCAAACGCGCTGCAAAATACAAGATTACCCTAGACCTTGGACTTGATCATTCTGAGCCGCGCATGATGGGACGTAGTCAAACTCAAGTGGAAATCACAGGCATCGTGCATCTTGATGTGTTTAAGTTTATTCGTAAAATAATTGGCCGAAGCATGACCACTGATGTTTTCACGCTTGATGCAGTAGCAACTGAGTTGCTGGGCGACAAAAAGCATGCTGTAGATGTTGAGCGTTTGGCGCATGTCTGGGATAATGATTCTGAAAAGCTTGCAGAATATTGCCTGTACAACTTACATGATGCACGTCTGACTCACAAACTTGTTGAAAAAGTGTTTCCTGTCATGCTTGAATTTGTTAAAATTATTGGCCAAAATTTGTTTGACATTAATCGCATGACGTTTTCTCAGCTTGTGGAAGGACTTATCATGAAGCATGCTGTGCTTTGCAATGAAATTATCCTGAACAAGCCATCGTTTACTGAAGAACGGCAACGCAGGATGCATCGCTTGCATGGCGCGTTCGTGTATGAACCAACACCAAGCGTGTACAAAAACATTGTTGTGTTTGACTACCGTAGTTTATTTCCTTCAATTATCGCGAGTCATAACATTAGTCTTGGCACGTTGAACTGTTCCTGCTGTGAAGATAAAGATGTTGTGCCTATAGATTATGATACTGCGAATTCTGAAAAGAAAATGTGGTACTGCACGCGTCGTAAGGGTTTTATTAGCATGATTATTGAGGATTTAATTACGCGTCGTGCACGGGTTAAAGAATTACTGAAGCAAAATAAGGGGGATAAAATGCTTGCTGCACGAAGTGAAGCACTTAAAGTGCTTGCGAACTCATTTTATGGCTACTTAAGTTTTTCTCCTGCGCGCTGGTATTGTTTTGCATGCGGTGAATCAACAACTGCGTGGAGCAGGTTTTACATTAAAAAAGTTATTGCTGCTGCTGGAGAGCAAGGCTTTCACGTACTCTACGGCGACACAGACAGTATTTTTCTTGAGCTTGGAGAAAAGTCTCACGATGACGCAATTCATTTTCAGGAATGTATAAACAAAGAATTGCCTGACCTCATGGAATTGGATCTTGAAAGTTTTTATCCAAGAGGTATTTTTGTAGGCGTGCGGGCTGGCGAAGGTGGTGCAAAGAAAAAGTATGCCCTGCTTGATGAAAAAGACGTGATGAAGATTCGCGGATTTGAAACAGTGAGAAGAAATTCTGCACGTATTGCGCGCGATGTGCAACGTGAGGTGCTAGAGATTGTGCTTAAGAAAGCTGACATCAGCAAGGCAGTAGCGCACGTCAAGAAAACTGTGTCTGATTTACAGCTTAATAAAATCCCCATTGGAAAAGTTGTCATTCAGACTCAACTCCAGAGAAATGTTGAATCCTATGCATCATTTGGCCCGCATGTTGCTGCCGCTCAACGCATGAAGAACAAAAGCATTCCTGTTGGTCCTGGCACCATGCTGAGGTATGTAATCACAAAAGGTGCTGGCAAGATTCGTGACAAGGTCCGTTTAGAGGATGAAGCGTTGCAAACCGATTATGATGGCGAATATTATGTACAAAATCATGTCATTCCTTCGGTTGAAAAAATATTTGAAGCAGTAGGTGTTGATATTCTTTCTGAAGTCCTGCCAAAAAAACAGCACACCTTACAAGGATTTTTTTAGAATAATTTCCTCTTCTTTTTTAGCCCCTCTTTTTGTATTAAACATACAACGCAACTCCCGCGCTCACCACCCATAACAGTATGCCTGTCATCATTCGTCTGTCCCAGAAAACAAGTTCTGGTTTTCTCGCAATTGCGTTTCCTGCAAGAATTAAGCTAGACTGTTTGAGGACAACGTAGATTGCAAAAGGTAGTGTGTACAAGAGGTTTGTGTTGCGTTGTAAAGAATAGAGTGAGTATGAAACTAATAACAAACTTGTGATGATACACAACAAGGGTTGGGTGATTGCTGGAGTATAGCCTGCGAGTATAGGTCTTGCAGCATTCATTTGCTTGCGTAAAAGTAGTGCTTCTGCATGGCGTTTTCCTGTCGCAAGAAATAGTGCGAGGAAAAAAGGACATAGCACAAGCCATGGTGAAATCACAACATGAATCAAAAGCGCACCTGAGACTGCACGAAGCACAAAATTACACCCTATCACCAAAATATCTGCAAACAATTCATGTTTAAGCCAGAATGTGTAGACATGACTTAGCACAGTGAGCACAAGAATCAGAAGAAAAAAAGGGACTGACAAACTGTAGCTGACAAAAAGGCTTACGAGCAGCAGCAAGATTGCAGTTGCAATTGCAGGCAGTGTTGTAATTCTTCCTGCAGCAATTGGTCTATTCTTTTTTTCAGAATTATACAAGTCTCGTTTTTTGTCTGCAACATCATTTATTATGTAGACTGATGCTGATGCAAGGCAGAGGCAAACAAAACCTAAAAATGACAACCATACTGCAGTGGAACGAAACAAGTTGATAGAGAAAAAAACTGCGAGAAAAACAACAAGATTTTTGTACCATTGTGCTGGTCTGAGAATTATGAGGTAGTCAGAAAAGCGCATGCGTACTCATTTTTTTCTCGTGAGCGCAATTTGGCGTACGAGTTTTGTGATTTCTTGTTCAGTGTTTGATATCTTGACATAGAGCCGGAAATTCAGGTAAAACAGGAGTATGACTGCACTTACTAATGCAAGATCTGCACCTCTGCCTATTCCTATAATTTTTGCCAAGAAGTTTGTTGTTTGCGGTATGACTGCAATAATGATGATCAAAATCCAAAGCGCACTCCAAAACGCAAATTCTCCTTTGCGTATTTCACTTTTGCGCATTCTCAAAAAGACTCTGCTGAGTGCAAACAAACAAAAAGCAACTGCTGCAGCATTCAAAAAAGTAAACATAGCTCATGAAAGAAAGATTGGATTTATAAGAGTTATGAAAAGAGAGGCTCTGTAGAAAGTCGTGAGAATTATTGCACCGATATTGTAGGCGATGAATCGTGAGAATATTTCTGCGCGCTGTGCTGACGCCGTGCGAGAGCGCACGTGCGATCCAAACAAACGTT
>JAHFOI010000019.1 GCA_023266895.1 Candidatus Woesearchaeota archaeon | reverse complement strand
ACAAATGCTTAGCTTTATCTTTCAGTGTTATTTGGTACTTCATGGGGAAATAGACCTTCCCCACCCCTCATGTTGCTCACGCAACAGAGGGGCATTTACTTAAGACTTTCTACAGAGCCGATTGGACTGGCTCTGGCGAAAATCTCGCCTTTGAACCCGTCAGTGTCACCACACTGTTACTGCAGTACTCCCAGCCAATAATACTGCCTATTTTGCCCTACAGCCTTCATATCATCACTTTGTTCTGAGCACCCACTCATACGTTCTTATGTGTCATCAAGCAGGCACATCATGAACCGCAATCTGCTCGCACCGAAAAAGAGGCAGAATGGTACACGTAAGACAGAGCCAAACCTTCCAGATACTTTTTTATATCTACACTCTTCGCTTGCCGTATGCTTGAATTATTACTCATCCTACTCTCACTCATGTTACTTGTCGCTGGTTCTTTGACTGATTTGCGTTCTCGCGAAGTGCCTGACTGGTTAAGTTATGCAGGCATTGGAATAGGCGCACTTGTGCGTATTGTATGGAGTGTGACTGCCCAAGAGTATCGCCATCTACTTGATGGACTAACTGGATTTGCATTGTTCTGGCTTGTTGGTGCCGCAATGTATTACACTGGCCAGTGGGGCGGTGGCGATGCAAAAATCCTCATGGCACTAGGAACGATCAATGGCGTTCATCTTCAATGGACTGATTTCATGCTTGGATTTTTAGCAAACAGCCTTATTATCGGCGCAGCCTATGGCATTGTTTGGCTTGGCGTGCTCTCACTAAAAAACAGTAAACAAATGAAAATCCTATTTCAACATCTCCTTGCAAAAGAACGCATGACACACTGGATAAGTCTTTTGGGATTTATCGCATGCGCTGGCGCAGCACTCTTTTTTTCTGACCCTAACCTGCAAGCAATACTCTTGGTCTTGGGAGTATGGTGTGTGCTGTTTTTATTCTTGTTTATCTGGCTCCGCACTGTTGAGGAATGCTGCATGAAAAAACGCGTGCCAGTACACCAACTCACTGAAGGTGACTGGGTTGCAAAAAAAGTCATTGTGAACAACAAACAAATTTGTGGTCCGCACTATGAAGGACTAACAAGCGCACAATTGCAGCAATTACAAAAACTGAGTTTCAGAGGAAAAATAAAAAACGTGCTCATCAAACAAGGCATTCCTTTTGTGCCTAACTTTTTGATTGCATTCATTGCCACTTTGGTATGGGACAATTTAGTGTTTATGTTTTTCTGAATTCTTTTTGGGCAATGGTTAACCTATTTCTCCTAAGAAAGACTAAACCTCTGTTCTTTTTTTTACACACTCCTTCAGCCATACATGCTATATGCAAAATCCTGATACCGCCACTCTGCACGACTCTCAGGAGCTGCCAATGTTATGCGGTTATGTTCTAAGAAAGGGTTACCTCCAATAATTGCAATGCCATCACCCACATTCACTAAACTATTGTTTTCTATGCGAGGGCTTCCAGAAAGCACTACAATACCTGCATGGCAATCATGCACATAATTACCACGTATGATCGGGTTTCCACCCTGCACATCAATGCCTTCATGACCGCAATCAAAAATTTCATTATCATACGCTTGCGCTCCTGAACTTCCAAGCGAAAGAGGCCCCCAAAGCGTGTGCGTGAGAATATTGTTTTTGAAAATCGTGTGAGGCGTGCGTTTCGTGCCAAGACCAATACCATGTCGTGACCACTCAATGCGTGCATATTCTATGCGACTTTCATCACCAAGAGGACTTATCCCAACCCAGTCAGCAAGCGCTGGCGTTGACGACGCACTAGTAAACACAATATTTTTTTCTCTGGTTCCCACTGCAGTAAGTGTTCCAAGCACATCAAGTTCACTATGCGTTTGCGCATACAATAGCAGTCGCGTTGGATCACGATCATTGTAGCCATCAGGAGGGGTTTCATCACCGCCACGCGTGTCATCTTGCACTGCAAACCGCACAATTGTGCCTGGAAGAACAATAAGCTTGCCCAGAATCAATGTATCGCCCGTAACAAGAATTTGGCCACTCCACACCTGACTGCCAACATAGGTTCCTGATCTTGTTGTATTACTAACTTCTGCAGGAACTACAAATCGCAACCCTACGACCAGCACCCAAATCAGCACTCCTGCAAAAATCCAAACAACACTTTTCCAGTTCATACAAGAGACTGAACACTCAATTATTTAAAAAGTAGCATGAAAGACGTGCCTTTCAAAAGACATTTTCCTCATGTATCAAATAATCAGTTACACTCGTACTCTCCGAAAAAAACGTGTGAAAAGAGAAAAAATCTGATGGACAAAAAATTATTAACAAAAAAAAATTAATCAAACTCGTCAGCGTCAAACTCTTCCTCTTCTTCCATTTCTTCATCTTCAGGTTTGGTCCAGCATTTCATGGTACTACCTCCTATGGTTTTTATGCAGTTATCGCTTTTCTCACCCATGCGCGCGCAATATGCTGCGCAAGGTCTTTATCATGCACCTGACTCTTTGCTAAAATGTTTAATTGAATAGTGTCCACCAATGCAACCATATGTTGCGGATTTTTTTCCATTACCACACCCCCTATACAGTTTACGCAGTTTGAGTATAAAAAGTTTACGTATTTTGCGACGCTGAACATTATCCAACAATAGTTATCCACCTATGCCTAAACTGAGAGCGCTGTTCTTCATCAGCACCGCCTTGACGGAGCTGTACACGAACCAAATATTCTCCTGAAGGAACATCTTGAGGAACAAACAAAAACGCACGACTGTTTTGCGCAGAAGACTCAAAAAGACCATATGCTACAATGCCAAGCTCAGGCAGTGATGCAATTGTTTGCCAATCAAGAGTTTCTGCATCAAGCGCAACATGCACCTCAAAGGGATCGCTCAGGTATACTACATCCGGAGCACCCACTCCACTCACGCGCAATGCTGGCGCAACATCTGCACTGACAAATGATGCTAAAATCAAAAGTGAAAAAATCAGTACAAACACAGCCACAATCATTCTTGAACTGTTCATACGTTTTGTGAAGCAAAACCTGTTTTTAAGCATTATGCTTTTCTGATGGCATCTCCTCAATAGCATAATTGATTTATACAGGTTCACACATTCTACCACCATGCAAACACCAGTACACATCACTTGCATTTTTTGGGCCACACTCCTCTTCATACTTGTTTCGTGCACCTCAGCACAAACAACACCTCAACCACTTGTGCCTCAATCCAACACCACCATGGTCGATGGAGGAATTTTACCGCTCCAAAAAAATCCAGTACAAACTGAATCAATTTCTACTCAAGAAATACTCCCTACAATTCAGGCGCCAACGAAAACTTCAATTCACAAGTACACTTCATTTGTGTACCAGCTTAAAAATGCACGCTTTGAAAAACTCACAAGCATTCCCGCAGACCTACTCATTGTTGATGCAGATGACACTCGTTTTTCCACAAAAGAATTAGAATCATTACGCGCCACAAAAACAGTGCTTGCCTACCTCTCAATTGGTGAAGCTGAAGAACAACGAGACTATTGGCGTAGCCAGTGGACACCGCGAGATCCACCATGGCTATACACTGAACACCCTGAAAAACCTAGTAGGTATCGCGTGCGTTTTTGGGATCTTGCATGGCAAACAATTGTCCAGCAACGCCTTGCAGAACTTCTTGTACGAGGATACTCAGGAGTGTATGTTGATGGTGTAGAATCATTTACTTTTTGGGAGTACAAACAAGAAACCGAAGCACGCCAGCTCATGATAAGCACCATAAAAAATCTTGCTATTATCGCACACAAAATTCGCACTGATGCACTGATTTTTGTGCATAACGGTGAAGAATTACTTTCAGACAGCACCTATGTTGAATCCATTGATGGCATTGGCAAAGAAAAAGTATGGTATGATGAAAACCTCAAAGTTCCTGCGCATGAAACACAACAAATCATAACCACGCTTATGCCTGCCATTGTTGCAAACAAAACAGTACTTATTATTGACTACCCGACTGAACGAAAAAAAAGGTGCGAGGTCATGAAACTTGCCAGAGAACATGATTATCTGGGGTACACGCCAACACGCGAACTTGACAGAGTTGTGAATGAAAATTGCTAAGCAAAGGAAAAACTTTTTTCAAGTCATAAATTGATGTCTACTCACAAGACCAGCACCTATACCTTTTCCCATGGCATGCATAGCCTGAGTACTCAACCTGCCGAGAATATCAAACAATGTGAATTTGTGCTCATAAAAAACTGGTTCTACACTCGTGCCAAGCTGTTTTTCAAGAGTTGCAATTGCATCATCCATGTTACCAAGCTGATCAATCAAGCCAAGTTCTTGAGCTTGCGCACCAAGATATGTTCTGCCATCAGCAAGTTCTTGCACTCGTTCCAGACTCAGATTTCTGTTTTGAGCAATCGCCTCAATAAAATAGGTATGAAGAAGATCAATTTCTTCTTGAAGCAAACGCTCTTTTTCAGGCGTGAGCTCAGAAAGAGGATCTCCAACATCTTTGTACGCACCGCCCACTAAACGACGATAGGTAACATTCCAGTCTTGCGCAAGCTTAGCAAACTCCAAATAACTTCCTATAACACCAATACTACCGGTCACGCTGAGCTTACTTGCCCAGATCTGGTTTGTTGCACTCGCCACCCAGTACGCACCTGATGCGCCAACATCACGAATAAGTGCAATTGTTGTCTTATTAGTTTTTTTAACTGCAGTAGCAATTTCTTCAGATGCAACAGGAGTACCTCCAGGACTATTAATATCCAAAATTATTGCCTTAATTGACGAATCTTCACTTGCCTGTTTGAGAAAATCTTTTATTTCCTCACTATCAACACTACCTTCAACAAATGACTGACCTGATGCTATGACACCCTTCACAGAAATAACTGCCACATTACCTGACTTGATTTCCTGAGAAAACGAAGTTGAGAATACATTGATTGCCAGGGTGATGACCACGAGCAAGAAAAGCACTGAAATAGCAAGAGTTGCTATACTGGCAACAACTTTTGTAGCACTCCATGCCTGCCGGTCAATACTTTTTTTAGGAGGAACCATTATCATGTTCTGACAAGACTATTTTTAAAGGTTTGGGCATTTAAAAAAATCTAGGAACTATAATAGAGGCATTATGTTCTTGATAAGTTATGCCTCTATTATGTTCAGAGGAACAAAGTAATTCTTATTAAGAACTTTGTTCCGATGTTATATTTAGTTGAGCAACTCTTTTTTGAATCTCAGCAAACAACAATTTTCTAGTTGATTGAGCGATTTCATACCGAGTGCCTGAAGAATAAATCCTTGCACCAAAACTTTAAATACTGACTTGCCTTCATTCCTTTCATGATTGATTTTCGTAGAATTATTGTTATTCTTGTCATAGCAGTCTTGCTTGGCATCCTGACCCAAGTCAGCATTGACGCAGTGTATCCTGAACCAAAGTATGATGCTTATTGCAGGCCAACAGTTGATGCTCAACTTGCAAACATGCCAAAACCAGTGCGACAAGATTTTGCGTGCACAAACTACACCCCTTCAGCAGAACTTTCCACAACCTGCACCCCAGAAAAAGGACAGGTACAGTTCAAATATGACACAAATGGTTGCGTTACTCAAGCATATTGTGAAACCTGTTACAAAAACCTCGAAATAGCAAATGAAAAACACGGACTTGCAGTCTTTATAGTCTCAGCAATTCTTGGACTTATTGCAACAGTCATTGGCCTCTACTTACAGCCAGCAAAAAACCCTATCAATGAATGGGTTGGGTCAGGCTTTTTGCTTGGCGGACTCATCAGCATTTTTGTTGGCACCGCACGCTACTTTGGTATCATGGGCAGATTCATGAAACCAGTTATTATTCTGCTCGAACTAATTCTTGTTATTTGGCTTGCATACAAAAAGCTCGGAAAGAAATAGTCGCAACCTCCCAGACATAAAACACGAAGACTTAAGAAATTCTACACTACGAAAACCGCATGAAACGAATTTGTGGACTAGAAACTGAATTAGGGGTTATTCCAAAGAATGCAGCACCGCTTTTTTTGGAATGCAGCGAATATGTAGTGCGAGAACAAACCGGAAAGGACACTGATAAAAGAACTCATTTAAGAAACGGTTCACAGATGTATCTTGATGTAGGACATGCTGAAATCGCGAGCGCAGAATGTTCAAACCCTCTTGATCTCACACGTATTGATCAAGCAAACATGCGCATGATTTCAGAACTTGCCGAACGTCACGGAATTCATATCTACAGAAATAATCACGATGCACATCACAACTGTTTTGGTTGTCATGAAAACTATTATCTTTCCAAAATGCCTGAAGAAAAAGCTGACCTATTAGTTAACCGTGCCATAGAACGCATGAACGCATTTCTTATTACCCGTATTCTGTATTCTGGAGCAGGCATGTTTGATGACAGTGGTTTTTTACTTTCACCACGCGCCAAATACACCAAAGAAATCATAGGCCACGCTTCACTTGACCCCAAGCCAATTGCTTCACTGCGCGATAACGAGCCTTTCTCCAAAGATGGAATACGTCTACACCTAACTTGTGGAGACAGCCTGATGTCAGAATTTGCTAACTACCTTAAAATCGGGACTGCATGGATTGTTGTGAGCTTGGTTGAAAAAAGATTTATTCCTTCAAGATTGATAATTAATGATCCAATTTCTTTTCTCGCAAAAGTTAACCGTGAAGGAATCGCTGCCACAACAATAATACAAGGAACCACCTATACTGCGTTAGAAATTCAAAAAGAATACTTAGGTCTTGCGCACGACTTTTTTTCAAAACACCCTTCTCTCGCAGACCCGGTAAGCAAAGACGTCATGAAAAAATGGGAGTTCATTCTTAATATACTTGAAAAAGAACCAGAAAAGTTATTCAGATATGTTGACTGGGCAACAAAACTCTTTTTGTACAACCTTGCTTCTTCTCAAGAACCTGTTGACAAAAAACAATTTGATCTTGACTATCACCTTCTTAGTTCGCAAGGCAAGTATTATCTTGCAAGAAGAAACAGTCTTGTAACAACTCTTTTCAGTGAACAAGAATTAACCAACGCTAGTTTTTTTCCACCAGTAGACACACGTGCTTCGTATAGAACTTGGAAGTTACGACAATTATTTCACCTTGGTGCAAAAATAGAACATGCCAGTTGGACATTGATTTCATACAGACCTTCTTCAGGAGAGCTCATAACCAATGACTTTATTGACCCCTATGCCTGTTTTCCAGAAAGTAAGTCAAAAGAATTATAAAGAAAAGAACACCATTGCGTTGAGAGGTGAAGTTATGTACTATACCAGACCACAGCTTGATAGAAAAACGTATGAAGGAAACACTATCGCAGTTCCACCAGGTGAAGGAGGAAGAAGAACACTAGAATCAATTCTGCCGGGCGTCATAGAACCATATAGCGCGAAACTTTTAGCTCAAGAATTAGCACGACCAGGACCAGTTCCCGCAGAAAACTACCAAGTAGGAAGTGCTGAGTAATCACTGGACATTCCCGCGCCAGATTTATATACTTCTTCTTTGTTTTGTTTATTGGTGAACCACTTTCTCAACACCTCCCATTAACGCACATAGCTCTCGGCAAACCGCAATGCAAATCATTCAATTTGTTGAAACACCTTACACAAGCGCAGAAGTAGAACACACACTCACCCCTCTTGTCAAGCAATGGTTCACAACAAAATTTCCCAGCTTTTCACTACCTCAGTTATTTGGTGTCAGACGCATTCATCAACGAGAAAACATTCTCGTATCAGCACCCACTGGTGCAACAAAAACACTTACTGCATTCTTAGCAGTGCTTAATGAACTTGTCGACTGCAGCCAAAAAGGCGTGTTGCAAAACAAAGTATACTGCGTGTATGTAAGCCCTCTGAAAGCACTCAATCAAGACATTAAAGTAAACCTTGTCGAACCCTTGGCAAAAATTGAACAACTGGCAGAAAAAAGCCTTGGCATACGAGTTGGCGTACGAACTGGCGATACAACTGCTTCAGAAAAACAAAAAATGCTACAACACCCCCCACATATCCTGATCACAACACCAGAAAGTCTTGCCATCATGCTCAGCAGCGAAAAATTCTCAGCACACCTCAGCAATGTTGACTGGTGCATTATTGATGAAATTCATGCGCTTGCAGAAAACAAACGAGGAGTACACCTCAGTCTTACCCTTGAACGATTGCAACACAAAAGCCCAGCAATGTGCAGAGTTGGATTATCAGCAACAGTCGCACCACTTGATGAGGTTGCCAAGTTTCTTGTGGGAACTCAACGCAACTGCCACATTATTGATGTACCGTACGCAAAACAATTAGACATCAAAGTGCTCAGCCCAGTGCCAGACCTCATAGAAACAGACCACTACCACGCTCACACAAAAATGTATGAACTCATTGATGAGCTTATTCAGCAACACAAAACAACACTTGTGTTCACAAACACGCGCAGTGCTACAGAACGCGTTGTTGATCATTTAAAACACAAATTCCCGGGAAGGTATTCAGGAAATATTGGAGCACACCATGGTAGCTTAGGCAAAGAACTCAGGCACAGCATAGAACAGCAATTACGTGATGGCAAACTCAAATGCGTGGTATCAAGTACATCACTAGAACTCGGGCTTGACATTGGGTTTATTGACTTAGTAATTTGTCTTGGAAGCCCAAAATCAGTAGCACGCTTTCTTCAACGCGCAGGAAGAAGCGGGCATAAACTTCACGAAACAGTCAAAGCACGCATCATAGTCATGGACCGAGATGACCTTGTAGAATGCGCAGTGCTTGTGAAAGCAGCACGAGAAAAAAACATAGACAAACTCCACATACCCACACAATGCCTTGACGTGCTGAGCCAACAAATCATTGGCATGAGTCTTGAACAAGTCTGGGATGAAGGAGAATTATACAACCTTATCAAGCAAAGCTATTGTTATAGCAACCTCACAAAACCACAATATCATGAAATACTGAGTTTTCTTGCAGGAGAATTTGCAGAGCTTGAAGCACGACATGTATACGCACGCATCTGGCGTAAAGAAGGAAAGCTAGGCAAGCGCGGAAAACTCAGCAGAGTGCTCTACATGACTAATGTAGGCACCATACCTGATGAAACATTTATCACAGTTAAAGTTGGCACGCAAATTGTAGGAACACTTGATGAACAATTTCTGGAACGCCTCAAACCAGGTGACGTGTTTGTGCTTGGTGGAGACACTTACCAGTTTAAGTACAGTAAAGGAACAGTTGCTCAAGTAAACGCAACAAGCAACAGGCCACCCACTGTGCCACGCTGGGCCAGCGAAATGCTTCCCTTAAGCTTTGATCTTGCCATGCAAATAGGACTGTTCAGACGCCTGGTCTCAGAAAAAATTCTTGCAGGAAGAACAAAAAAAGAAATTCTTCACTTTCTTCATGAATATCTTACAGTTGATGATAATGCCGCAAACGCAATTTACACGTATTTCAAAGAACAACATGATTTTTGCAATAACACCCCCACAGACAAAAATCTGCTTATAGAACAATACACTGATGAAGATGACACAAAAATCATTTTTCACACACTCTACGGCAGACGTGTGAACGATTGCTTGTCACGCGCCATTGCATACGCAATTGCAAAAACAATGCACAAAGATGTTGAACTCGGCATCAATGATAATGGCTTTTTCATCAAAAGCATCACCACAAGCGAAGCAGTTAAGACACTTAAGATGCTCAAGCCAGACAAACTTGCTGACATCATGCGCCTTGCCATAGAAAATGCAGAAGTATTCAAACGACGATTCCGTCATTGCGCAACACGCTCCTTCATGATTCTCAGAAATTATATGGGGCGACAAAAACATGTAGGACGCCAGCAAGTCAGCAGCCAAATACTTATGAGCGCAATTCGCGCAATGAACCCTGATTTTGCCATACTCCAAGAAGCACGCAGAGAATGCCTTGAAGACTTAATGGACATAGAACATTGCAAAAAAATACTTACAAGAATTGCAAACCAAGAAATCTGTATCACCACACAACAAACCCGCATCCCAAGCCCTTTTGCGCTTACCATTGCGCTTCAAGGCTATCTTGACGTGCTCAAAATTGAAGACAAACACGAATTCTTACGCAGAATGCACGCAATGATTCTTGCAAAAATCAGCCTTGATGAAGGGAAAAGATTATCACACAAAATAGTGTTCAGCACAAAAGAAGAAAAAGTTGAAGAATTTGATAGCCACAAGTTCTGGCAAGAACAAGAAGAACAACACACTAAAGAAAAAGATGAGAAACAAGAACACTTGAAAGAAATAGCATGGAATTTGAACCATGTACCAGTCTCTGCAAAACGAGAACTGATCAAAATTATTGATGGCGAGCGCAAGCTCAGAAAAGATTTCTTAACTGGAGTAACCCAGTACGAACAAGAAATTAAAAAAAACTGGCCTAAAGAACTGCAAGACGTGTTGTGGAAGGCAGTCAAAGAAGCAGAATGGGAGTGAACTTTGTTACAGCTCCAAAACTCTGCCAAACTTTATAAATAGCTACCTTTAAGTAATTACATGACAGAATTTCCAGCTCTTGAAACCATTGCGGCATTTCTAACCGCACGCACTCAAAAAGAAACTATGCCACGAAACACACCTAGCACAGTGCTTCTCGCAGTGAATCAAATTCCAAAGCTTGCTAAAAGCCAAATCCCGCACTTAGCCCTTGACGCCCACTCACGTAGAAACATACCTGGCATGCAAATTACAGAAGACTTTTGCATAACACCAGACATTTCTAGAAAAGACTTCTTTACCCTTGTCGCAAAATACTATCACAAAAAAGGATATACAACACGCGAACTTCCAACAGGACTTGTTGCAATCAGAAATCCTGAAAGCATAAATCCAGAACTCATGTTTTTGACCATAAGCAATTATGGATCACTGTTTTTTGTCACAGTTAATGAACCAGGTTATTCTCTCACCACAAACTCACTTAATTAGTAGGCTCTGGAGAAACTCAGTCATTGCCTTATTCGTACGAACAATTAAATACTTCTCTACACTACCTAAGCTCATGAGAGTCCCCATAGCTCTCACGCACAAAGAAACAGGTGGCTACACTGCCTACATACCAAGCCTGCAAGGCTGCATTGCTGACGGAGCCACACGCGACCAAGCACTACAAAATGTAAAACAACTTCTGTTACAGTATTTACACGCACTCAACATAGATGTTGTGTTTGAAGCACAAGAACGAGGAATAATTGCAAGCATACCTTCCTTGCCAAATTGCACATCATGGGGACTCACTGAGCAAGCTGCGCTGCGTAACCTACAGCAATCAATTGCAAGATATGTTGAAGCAGAAACAGAAGACCACCTTCCACCAAACAGTGAACATGCAAGCGTGAGCGTGTGAAACTGCCTGATAATAGGATCACCATCCTGCCTAAAATGAAAACTTCCAACCTCCCCAGACTCAATGCAGTTCGTAGGTTGTAAATTACTTGCGACCAAACGGTGAGTTATGAAAAAAATCAAAAACAAAACTACAGCAGAGCTACGAGGTTTTCAACTCAAGCATTGTTTCGTATTTTTTTCTTTAACTCAAAAAAACCTAAATCAGGTTAATCAAAAATTTAAGAGCGTACTTCGCGAACAACAAGTGCTCCAACAAACGCGCCTATAGCATCAGAAGGTATTGCTATGCGCGCGTGTACTAAGGCTTGCTGGTCAGGCAAAATATGAAGCAAAGAAGCATCAATGACACCGGTTACACTGGTATTACTTCCTTGCAATAGCACATCAGCCACGCGAAGATCAACAACAACATTGCCTAGATTACGCACATTAAATTCTTGAGTAATAGTCTGGCCTTGCACAGCAGCGCGTACAGTTTTGCGAGGTTCCACCTGCCATGCTTTGTTTGCAAGAACCTCAAAAGGTATATTCTGAGTTAAACCACCTGCACGTATTATTGCAGTATAATTTCCTGGTGTAGTAGTGTATGAAAGCTGAAGCTTTCCTTCCCAGGTATTATTGCCTACAAAGCTCATTGCAGTGCTCTTGTTTAAAAAGTTAAGCACAGGATTCGCTTGTTGCGCTATGGCGCGCACTACAACTTCTTTGGTTATTCCTGAGTCAGGAAGCAATTGTGTTCCAGGGCGTGCGTCATCATCACTGAGCAGAAATGCATCAAGAATGTTTACTGCAGGAAGCATTATTTCAAGAAGCACGATTGCATTATGCGCTCCTGCAAATACTGGAGAAACAGGAATAAAATCCATGCTATTGTTTCCAGTGGTATTACGTCGCATAAGACTCTGTCCCTCTTTTACAGCAAGAGCAGGACTTTCCTGCACAAATCCAGTCATGTCAGCCCATCCAAGACTATCAACAATGTCACCTTGTGCATTTTTGAGTGCAACACCTCCAACACCGTTTTTGAGAGTTATGGTTTCTTCATAGTCTGCATCAGGCCATGCCTTGCTATCTTTTTGATTGCTCCAATTCTTGTCGGCAATCACAAAAAAGTCATGTGCCTCAACACGTGAACCATTAGGCAGTGTTGCATCAGGATGAAATTGATCAGTATCAATCTGCCAACCACTAATATCAAGTGCTTCACCACCTTCATTATAGAGCTCTACTGCTTCACTACCTGATTCTTGTACAGGGTCATACAACACCTGATGAATCCGCACGTTTGCAAAAACAACAGGCACAACAAGCAAAGCTATTCCCAGCAAGAGTCCAAAAAAAATAACTGATTTTTTCATAACTTACCTCCACAAAGTTTAAGACCCTTGTTCAGTTTCAGGGCATCAGGAAGGTTGTAAGCAGTCCTTGATTGCCGGGCAAAGGCTGAAAAAAC
The DNA here is from genome assembly GCA_023266895.1 of Candidatus Woesearchaeota archaeon. Lineage (GTDB taxonomy): Archaea > Nanobdellota > Nanobdellia > Woesearchaeales > ARS49 > JAHFOI01. The sequence continues at coordinate 11,011 of JAHFOI010000019.1, read as the reverse complement.
CAAGACTGTTTTTTTAAAGTGTGTTACGCACAAAAACATGGAAAGCTTACGAAAAAAGCGAAAGGCTTCCGAAAGTGTTGGAAAAAACAGAGTTTTTAGCATGCTGTTCCGGAAAGTTTCCGAAATTGGCGAAAGACAAAAGCATATTGTATCGAGTCACTGCCGGCTTTGTAGACAAGTCTGCCACCGCCGCCTTGAAGGGCGCGCATCTCACCGTAGCAATAATGCGAGAGTGAGACTTCGTGGCTTAGCAACTCAGCACCATTCAATAAGGATGCGCGGTGGCAGCGAGACAGCAGTCAAGTTTTCTACAAAGCCTCACTGCCGAAAGCCTTAAAAGCAAAACATGGTTTGTTCTTTAAAAAGAGGTTGTGCATGGAATTTACCATACAGCAGCGCAAGCATCCTAACCTGCCAAAGTATCCTACTGAAGAATTAACGCTTGGCAGAGAATTTGCAATCCAAATACACAAGGAACTTGGTGAGTTTCTTAAAGCAGCAGTGCTTTTCGGCAGTGCAGCGCGTCACACACAGAGTAATCTCCCGCAGCAAACAAATGACATTGATGTGCTGCTTTTAATAAATGATCTTACTATTATTGCAAGCGAAGAAGTTATCACCGCATACAGAGTTATTGTCTCAAAAACAGCAGGTAAAGTATCTTCGCGCCTGCACATAAACACACTCAAGCTCACGACTTTCTGGGATTACATACGCATGGGTGATCCTATTGTGATTAACATGCTTCGTGATGGCATACCGTTGTATGACAATGGATTGTTTGAACCACTACAGTACTTGCTCTTTCAGGGAAGAATACGCCCCACAAAAGAAGCAATGTGGACGTACTACTCACGTGCGCCCATGACCATACAAAGTGCAGAATGGCATGTCTTGCAAGCAACCACTGACTTGTACTGGGCAGTTATTGACGCAGCACATGCTGCGCTCATAAAAATTGGTGAAGTGCCGCCCACGCCAGGACACGTGCATGAACTCTTACAGGAAAAGCTTGCCAAAAAAAACTTGATCTCAAAAAAAGCAGCCAGCACTATGCACATGTTTTATGATCTGAACAAAAAAATAACCCATAAAGAAATCACGCACCTCACTGGAGAACAATACGAACACTACCTAAAATTGTGCAGGGAATTTGTTGCTGAAATGAGAAAAGTGCTAGAGCTGAGACTGCCGGTGTAACACTTATTTTCAACCACAAAATTTATGTGTAGGGTATCTTTAAGTGTAGTATGGTCAGGCTCTGTCCTGAATCTCGGTTTTGACCTCGCCAGACTCACTTTGGTTCGTGGGTTGCAAGATACTCGCAACCAGCTCTGCCGTGCTCGCAGTCTATAATACTTCCCGTTTTGCCCTACAGCCTCGGTGTCATCACTTCGTTCTGAACACCTACTCATTAACGTTCGCAGGTGTCATCGGGCAGGCACAGCTTACACCAGAACCTGCGCGCACCGAAAGGAGGCAGACTCACTTCGTTCGTAGGTTATAATTTGCTTCGCAAGATTATAACCAGAGCTGGACATTTAGGACAGAGCCCTATGGTCATTAAGTCAATCACCATAACTGAAAATGCGTGTGGTGCCCTGAAAAGTCTCAAGCAGGCTGATGAAAGTTTTAGTGAAGTCATTTTGAGAGTGTGGCAAAACGTCACAAGCCCTACTGACAAGTTCTTTGGCATACTAAAAGGAAGCGAGAAAGACGCTCAAGAATTGATTGAAAATGTGAAGAAAAATCGCATGAAAATACAAACAGAACTTAATACACGCGCAAAAAACCGCAAACCATCATGAGCAAGTCATGATAGTGTTAGATTAGCTTTACGTTTTGCTTTCAAGCCAAGTTTTTCAAGCAAAGCCATGGTTTCTTTGTCATCAGCACAATACACTTCTTGTACCCTTGCCATAGTTAACAGTTCATTGCAAGGCTGAATTACTCCACCAATGCTATACTCTCCAGTAATTCCTGGCTGAAGTCTAGAAAGGTCTTGTAACATATTAAAACCAAACACAACAGGTTGTGCGTTCATTATGCGCGCATAATTTTGTAGAATGCTTTTATGAAATGCTTCACTAAAAATTCTTTTAAGATTCAAGTGATAAAGTTTCATTTGTTCAACAGCTACTCGTAAAAGACTTGCTAAATTTCCATTTTGTTGTACCTCTTCAAGAAACGCACTTTCCATTCCTAAAAATGATCTAAAATCTTCTGGTCTTAGTATTACTGTGTTAAGAGTAGGTTCGCGAACAAATCGTTTTCTGGCATATTTTGCTGCACCAACTACTGAATCACAAACATGAACTCTGTCCCAAGAACAATCTCTATTGTGATCAATTAGTTGAGGAGTTAGACTTCCGCCAAAAGGATAAATGCCGCGCAGTATCAAGCAAGATTTTGGTGATAGTGTGGGATTTTTCTCACCAGCCATTTGCTCAAGTACAACAGAATTTGTTCCGTGATAGAGCAGACTTGGAGTGGGTGCCATAGGGGAAAATAAAAAGCCGTTCGCAGCAGAATCCGAAAACAATACGGGGAGTATTGGGGTATGGGGGAGTTCAGGCATGCGAACAGCCAGTAAGAGTAGTAAGAGTAGTGGTAGTATATAAATGTTGTGTTTTGTTGTCACTTATCAATGATTACTGTGTGCTGTTTTTTGGAGCAACAATTTATATAAAGACCTACTCCTGAACTTAGGCATGGTTTTCCCAGCAGTTCTTGGCATTGTTTGGGCGTGCTTGTATGGCATCACCATGAAAATTGCTGACTTGTTAGATGAACATGGCCTGCATTGGTTTAAAGGTGATCAAATACTTTTTGGCTTTTTGTGGGGCTTGTTTTGCTCTCTTGCAATCATCACAACACCAGCGCTTGGCAATGCATTCTTAGCAGATGTTCTTGCATTTCTTGTACGCATGCGTATTGACTACAGAAATCATGCTATTGCAACAGCCATAGTAGTTTTGTCATTCATCATGTTCAGCACATTTCAGCCAATCTTGTTTTTTTCATTTTTCGGAGTGTTTGTGATTCTTGGCTGGATTCGTGATGAGCTTGACGACACACACAAACGAACTGATTGGTTGCAAAAAATCTTTGAGTTTAGCTGGTATTACATTGCAGCACCACTTGTGTACGCACTCTTAACCCAAGACTGGCTTTTGTTTTTTGCATTTATTACCTACCTTGTAGGCTATAATGTGATTAAGTACTGCTTAGAAAAATCTCATCATGCGCCAAAGAATGAATCCGCGAATGAATCAAAAAACATAATCGCATGATTTTTCTTGCTGTGAACCTTTATAAACCAGTTCCTGTTCATCAAGTGCATGTCAAAAAAGAAAGCAGAACTGTCAAAAACAAGCGAGCATACACCTGCTGAAAAAGAATCTTCACTCGTAACCAAATCTTCAATTGCTGAGCAAACTTCCTCCTCTCAAGAATCTCTGCCAAATAATGACAATTCATTGCAAAAAAAACAAGCAGATACTGTTTCTGATGAATCTTCTGGTGTTCAGCCAGAAATTAGCATCGGCATGGTGGGCCATGTTGATCATGGAAAGACAACACTTGTGCGCGCGCTTAGTGGCAAATGGACTGACACACACAGTGAAGAAATTAAGCGAGGCATTACTATTCGTCTTGGCTATGCTGATTTTAGCATTTACAAATGCACTGCATGCATAGACTATCCTTGGACACTCACAAACCAATGTCATAAATGTAAGTCACCTGCAACATTTGTGCGCAAGGTAAGCATTGTTGATGCACCAGGCCATGAAAGCTTGATGGCAACCATGCTCTGTGGCGCGAATATTATGGATGGCGCACTTCTTCTTATAGCAGGTAATGAAGACTGCCCTCAGCCACAAACCAAAGAACACGTGACTGCATTAGAAATCATTGGCATGAAAAACCTGATTGTAGTACAAAATAAAGTAGATCTTGTTGATGAAGCACGAGCCCAAAAAAACCAGACTCAAATACAAGAATTCCTGGCAAATACTCCTTACGCACAAGCGCCTATCATTCCTATTTCTGGACTGCACAACATGAACCTTGACGTGCTTTTGGATGCCATTCAAACAATTATTCCAACACCACAACGTGACACAACCAAAGAACCCTTGTTTTCCATTGCGCGAAGCTTTGACATTAACAAGCCAGGCACAACTCCAGAGCGACTCACTGGTGGCGTGCTTGGTGGAAGCCTCAAGCAAGGACAGCTGAGCGTTGGTCAGGAAATAGAAATCGTGCCAGGATTCATGACTGAAGAACGCAATACAAAAATCTGGAAGCCACTTAAAACAACCATCACAGGAATCATGACTGGAGGAAGCAAAACAGACACACTTCTTCCAGGAGGCACTGCAGCACTTCAAACATTTCTTGACCCTTCTATTGTCAAAAGCGACCAGCTAGTTGGCTACATGGCAGGAATCTCAGGAAAGCTTCCCAAAGTTTGGAACACAATTTCTTTTGAGCCACACCTTCTTGAACGCGTAGTTGGAGCAAAAGACAAACTCATTGTAGAACCAATTAAACTCGGCGAGTATTTGATGCTTAATGTAAATGCAGCAGCAACTGTAGGCATGGTAAAAGAATTAGGTAAAAAAAAAATTACGTGTGAACTCAAACGACCAGTTGCTGCAGACAAAGGCAACCGCATCACTATCAGCAGAAGTATAGGACAGAGATGGCGTTTGATAGGCTGGGGATTAATTCTGGAAAAATAAAAAAGGTATAAAAACTTCTTTTCTGTTTAACTTGCGACAGATTCTCTGCTTGCAGAAGGAATTATTTGTCTGAAAAATTCTCGCAATATTGAATCACTGGTTTTTGGCACAGGCGGCTTAAGAGCTTCTATGCTGCCAGAAACAAACATTCCCTCGCAGTCTATTTCCTTGACAGAATATTTTTCGCCACCAATAAAAACAGTTCTAACCTGTTTTCCTTCAAGGTGATCTACGCTATCAACAGCATGCCCTTGTAAATCATACACCGTGCAAACATGTCCTTCTAATGTGCGACGCGCTTCACAAAGCAATGTACCATTCAAATGATAGCTGAACTCATCTCTCTCAGACGCGCCTGCAGAAATCAGAACTATTCGTGAACCCTTATCATACTTGAGCTCCAAAATTCCATGCGGTGTGTTGATTCGAAATACATTTTTATGTATCCTCTCCATCTTGGGACCACAAAAATCTTCTAGTTCAAAAGTTATTTGTCTTGAAGCATCATGCTCATCTCCATTTACACCATACGTATATTCTTCTTTTTCATCAAGTAATGGCATAAAAAGAACCATGTACTCTTCATGGTCGGTGACAAATCTTTCAGGAATTTTTTTCTCTTTCAACACTTCTTCTAAGATGAGCCTTGACATGTGTAACTCGTGTTGATCTTTATGTTCAGGAACTTTAAAAATCTAATTGAATCAGACACGTAACTCTCCTAGAAGAAAAATAGTTTTTTTTTTCACAATGCATATAAGCAACCTGTTGCTTCAACGCGTTTTATGAATCGCGCAATACATCTTGTTCACGAAAAGATTGATGTGTTTTCAGGATTTCTACAGCGCGTAAAGTTTCGTGAATTATTCTTGTACTGGGTTGGTATGGCAGTTATGTTTGGGCTTGCATACTATTTGCTTTCATTTACTCCGGGTCATGGACTTCAGCAAGATAAAATGTTGCTCACTCCTTCATTTTCATCATTTATTTCAGCACAATACTTTAGTTTTATCACAAGTGAAACAGTTGGCTATGGGGACATTGTGCCACAAGGATTTTCACGATTCCTTGCTTCACTTGAAGGTTTTGTTGGTTTTTTGATTTTTGGAGTAGTCATCTCAAAACTTGTGAGCGTAAAACAAGAACACTTGCTTCAAGAAGTGTATAAACTTGGCATTGATGAAAAAACAAACAGAGTGCGCTCAGCACTTTTTTTGTTCAGAAAAGATGCCCAGCAATTCATGGACAGACTTTATCGCGGCGTGGGAACTGCAGAACTCAAAGATCTTTGGGTACTTTTGCAGTCATTAGATGAAAAACTCACTGAAGCAGTCACTCTTACCTGCCAAGATCAAGCGCACGAGCATTCCTCAGACGTTATGCGTATTGATTCATTGCATGTTGAACTAATCGCGCTTAGTATGACTTCGAGCATGGCAAAACTTTCTGATCTTATTGCAAAACTTGAGCAACTGAAAAGCACATGGACACATCCACGTATTTTGCAGCGAATTCATTCAATTACAACAACAACTGCCCACTTTGTGAAAGTGCACGAGCAAAAATATCTTTCCCCTAAACTACAGAACAGACTTCAGGCACTTTCAACTCTCTCAAAAGAACTTGCACACCACGCACAACAAACACCCAAACTACACCCAACAGCAGAGATATAGCGAATAACCTACTATTGAGGAGTTTGAATAACTTATCAGAAATATACTAACTGACAAAAGTCGTCATACCAATACTTGTCAGTTCGTAATAGTGAATGATAGCTGACTGCCTAAAAAATTATGTCATTCTCTATAGTAAAACTACTCAAAGAAGAGGTTTGAATCCAACGCAAAACCGGAGTTATTCAAACCTCTCTATTCAGAAAGACACGTGTCATTCACTAGAGTATTACCACTGTTCTTTTTTTATCTGATGTGGAAGAAATCCCTGCAGGGCAAGCACGTTCAGTGTTTCTCGTACCATTTCTGGAGGGCCACACACATATACCTCTTGACCATTGTTTTCAAGCAAGGATGGTAAGAACTGTGTGATGTGTCCTTGAAGTCCCTGCCACGCACCATCACGACTTGCAGCAATAATAAGTCGAAGCCCATGACTTTTTTGGTATTCCTCAAGTTCTTTCTTGTACAAAAAATCTTCAGAACTGCGAATTCCGAAAAACAATTCCCTGTTGCTTTTTAGGTTCTCTTTCGCAAATGCACGAATCATGCTCATCAATGGTGCAATACCAGTTCCTGCAGCAATAAAAGTCACTTTTTTCTTTACTGAAGCAAGCACAAACTGGCCAAATGGTCCTTCAATGATTACCTTGCTATTTTGTGAAAGAGTGGCAATTGTGCTGCTAAAACTAGGTGGCGGGTTAATTGCAATACACAATTCAATATGCTCATCAGTTGGACAAGAGGCAATGCTAAACACTCGCTTGATAATCCTTCCACTATCATCAATAACTCCAGGAATGCTCAATACAAGATTTTGACCTGGCACAAACACAAATTCCTCACGCTTTTCTACCTGAAAAAAAAAGCGCTTCACTCGCACACTTTCCTGTATCACGTGTACTAACGTGGCATTCAGGGTTTTATACTTCTCCATACTTGCTCAAGAACGCAAAACCTTAAATAACTACGGGTTTGAACACTCCAAAAAAAAGAGGTGTGAGCATGCAAAAGCACTTTTTGCCATTTTTTATAGCATTTATTCTTATGTTTCTCATGCTGGCAAGCACAAGTGTTACAGCAATTTTCACAGCTCCTCAATCAATGACTGCGACAAAGTCTTATGAAAACAAACTCTTGTGTCCACATAATTGTGATTTTGCAGGATTTGTATGCTGCGCACCTGGCACTGGATTGCATAATCACTACAAACGCTATGATGCTCCTGATGCAATCGGTGAGTGCTGGGCAAGTTGCGGTACAAAAACTGCATTGGTTATTGCAAAAGAAAAACTGCCTGATTTTATCATAGAAAAAGTCGAATTGCATGGCGTTAAAGGCTATAATTATCTTACTGCGCTCATCAAAAATCAGGGTACTGGCTCTTTTGAAAACAAAAAAGGTGATGACAAAAAAGTACGTGTTGATCAAAGCATTCAAGAATATCCATTCCGATCAAAAAATAAAGAGCGTACGAGCATTGATTATTACCGCATACAAAATTATGGCGCATGGAAGGTGGGTGACAGCAAGTGGAGTCTTGATCTTAGCATGACTGCGTATGCACTTATTCCAGAACAGACGTATTTGTATTCTATACAAATTAATGGTCTTGGATTAACACCTGAATCAAACACAGAAAACAATGAATTCAAAGCAAAAATACGCTTGACCAAAGACGGAAGCCTTGTGGTAGGAAGAATTTAACCTGGATCAAAGAATATGCAGATTCGTTTCAAAAAGAGCTGGTTTAAATAGAAAAACAAATTAATGAAAGAAAATGAAGCACAAACTTCTGGTTATTCTGTTAGGTCTCGTTTTTTGTGGCATGTTGTATTGGTATTTTATTGGCATTGCTCCTCTAACAATTCGGGTGAACGAAACAATGCCAAATCCAGCTCCTGGTGAAGAGATGATCGTTCTCAAGCAGGGTGAGTTCACCGCAATTGATACAATTCACAAAGGTAGTGGGACGGCAAAGATTGTGAAGTCTGACGAAAAGTATTTTCTTATACTTGAAAACTTTCACGTGACTAATGGACCTGATCTTTACGTGTACCTTTCAAAAAACAAGGAGATCACTAATGAACGCGCTCTTGGTGAGTTTAAGGAGATTATGCAATTGAAAGGTAATGAAGGAAATCAAGTCTACGAAATCACGAAAGAAAATGCTGAAAACTTTTCATCTATCGTAATCTGGTGTAAGCGATTTGGCGTGTTATTTTCTTCTGCAACTCTTGTGTGATTTTTTTTGAAAACATTTCTCCCAAAAAAACCATCAGGATTTTCTCTTTCCTTCTTCTGCTATGCTGTGTAATGCTGTGATGCGTTCTTGTGCATCAATGCTTTGCGCCCATAAGTGCCAGAACACTTTTTGTAGCCAGTTCACCCAGATAGGATCTTTGATGAGGTAGAAAATGTATTTTTTGGTGGTTAGTTCTCGTATGTATTGTGGACTGAGCACTTCTTTAATGCATACGCATGCATCATCAATTATTATTGCGCGAAGCGGTTGTTCGCAATGCCGTATTTTGACTATGTCTTTACCTGCGCGTTGGTTGAGCAGGAGCATTTCTTCTGTGTTTTGTTGTGAGGTGATATCAATACGAGTAATAACATTGATTGAGACTCCTTTTTTCGCAAGTGAATCAAGCACAACATGCATGTTTGGCCCCAATTCTACCCACGAAAGATTTCCTGAAAAAAATAATATCTGGTGTTTTGCGTGCGCGATAAGTTCGTCGTACTTTATTTCTTTTTGTCTGGAAAATTCTGTTGTTTCAAGGAATGCTGCACGCTTGCGGGGGTCTACAAATTGGTAGATGTCAAATGGTGAAAAGTCTTCTTTTTTGTGACCTAAAATAATCCGTTGAAGCAGGCGTTCTTGGTATGCAGTTCCTTTGCCATGGTCTAAGGCATTCCAATACACAACTTTAAGTGCACCTCTACTTCCTTCACGAAATGTGCGACATGACAATAATCCTGTTTCTTGCGCGATTTGTGCAACATAGCGGTCTGCAGTACGCCAGTTTTTGTGAATGCATTGCGCAATTTCTTGTACTGTACGTGGCTTTTGCCTGACCAGATCGCAGATTTGTTCGCTGAGGAGTTTTGTGAGCATAGTACAACACTCTGCCTATTTCTTTGTTAGAAAGATTGTTATTTTGTACAAGTATATATACATTTCGAGGTGAGGCGCATGAACAAACTATACTGGATGGATGAGGAAGGCCACGTGTTTGAGGCTGTGCTTGATTTAAACCAAGAAGATTTTTCTGATGCAATGCAGGAGCTCATGAGTCGCGCTGATGCATATCGGCAAAGCATGTAATGCGAAGCACGAGCGCTACGCTCACAACATTTTTTTTTGGGGTTTTTACAGTTTGGTAATAAATAAGTTGTCAGAAATATTTTGTTTTTGAGAAGGATCATACTCAAAAAGTTTTGATTCTGAAAGATCTAGAAATTATTAAGGTACCAGCAAGTTCATGTTTTGTTTAACCCAATTCATGAGTTTGTGCACACCTTCTTCTATGCTTGTGGTTGGCTCCCAGTCAAGAAGTTTTTTTGCTTTGCTCACATCAGCCCAAGTCATAGGTACATCTCCTGGTTGTAAGGGCAACAGGTTTTTTTTTGCTTTTTTGCCTAATTCTTTTTCAATGAGTTCTATGAAATACGTAAGCTCTACAGGCTGGTGGTTTCCTAAATTAATTAGTTCATACGGGAAAGGTTTTTGCAATGCAGAACTAATGCCTCGTACAATATCTCCAACATAGGTCCAGTCGCGCTTCATGTTTCCATGATTGTATACATCTATTGGCGTATTGTCAAGAATTGCTTTGGTGAACTTCCATGCTGCAAGGTCTGGTCTGTTAAACTCTCCATACACATTAAAAAAACGTAGTCCTGTGCAGTTAAGTCCATACAAGTGATGATACGCGTACGCCTGAAGTTCATTCGTGCGCTTGCTTTCCGCATACAAACTAAGTGGTTTCTCCACGGGGTCTGTTTCCGAGAATGGTATTTTTGTGTTGCCTCCATACACTGAGCTTGAGCTTGCGAACACTAGGTCTTTGACATTGAAATGCCTGCAACATTCCAACATGTTGAGTGTGCCAAGCACATTGCTTTTGACATAAACATGTGGATGAGTAAGGGAATAACGCACTCCTGCTTGCGCACCTAAATGGCAGACTTTATCAAATGAATGTTCTTTGAAGACTTGCTTCATTGCTTCAATTTCTGAGAAGTCTTGGCGAATGACGATTGCGCCTGGCAGTTGTTGTATTCGTGCTTCTTTAATTCGTGGGTCATAATAGTCATTAAAGTTATCCACAATCACAACTTCATTGCCTTGCGCAAGGAGTGCAGTTACAGTGTGAAATCCAATAAACCCTGCTCCGCCAGTGACAAGAATCTTCATGCGCTTTTTGATCAACAAAGGGGTTTATTAGAGTTGTGGAGGTTAAGGCTCTGTAGAAAGTCGTGAGAATTATTGCACCGATATTGTAGGCGATGAATCGTGAGAATATTTCTGCGCGCTGTGCTGACGCCGTGCGAGAGCGCACGTGCGATCCAAACAAACGT
>JAHFOI010000018.1 GCA_023266895.1 Candidatus Woesearchaeota archaeon | reverse complement strand
ACAAATGCTTAGCTTTATCTTTCAGTGTTATTTGGTACTTCATGGGGAAATAGACCTTCCCCACCCCTCATGTTGCTCACGCAACAGAGGGGCATTTACTTAAGACTTTCTACAGAGCCCACAAAACCGCAACCCATATATACCTCTTTTTCTGCTAAATCAATTATGGCAGTTATTCTTATTCCGAGTTTGATTCTGGGTCTTGTTATTGGTATTTATGAGGCTATTTTGGTGCATCGTGATGTGACTGTGCCTTTGCATCGTTTTGGTCACATGGTTCATGCTATTGTGTTTGCCATGATTGCCACGTTTGCGAGCATGAATGTGCCTTTTGTGCTTGACTTGTTGTCAGGTGTTGCTCTTCCGTCTTGGCTGATGAATGTTCTGGTGTTTCGTATTGTGATTGGTTTGATTGCAGTCATAAAAATTCATGGTGTGTCTGCAGCAATTCAAGGTAGTGTGGGAATATCCTCAGTTGGTCTTGCTGAGAAGTGGACGCACTCATTGCTTATTGGTGTGTTGATTGTGCTTGCGCCGTATGTTGTTCCTTTTATTATTCCTCTTCTTCCTGTGTGGGCGCAGAATTAAGTTCGTTCATGACTTCTTGTGTGTGTGCGCGATAAAGTATTTTGTTATTCACAACAACATTGGGTCCTTGGCTGCAGGGTCCAATGCACTCGCTGTCTTGAAGCAACACATCTTTGCGTTCTTTAAGTTTTTCTTGGAGTTGAGCAAGTAATTCAGTGCCTCCTAATTGTGGGCAACAACAGCCCATGCAAACAACTACTCGTTTCATACTGTTGTCTGAAGCCGTAACCTTTAAAAACAATGTGCTTTTCATTCGTGCTATGCAGGCTATTATCGCACACTTTCGTGGAAGCAGAGATATAAAAAAGGGTAATCACTTGATTTTGCATGTTGAAGGTGTTGATTCTAAAGAAAAAGCTAAAGCGTTGGTTGGCAAAAAAGTGTCTTGGAAGTCTGAAGGTAAGAAAAACACAGTAATTACTGGAGCTGTTGCTGCGCCTCATGGTAATTCTGGAGCAGTTCGTGCTATTTTTGAGCGAGGTCTTCCTGGTCAGGCTCTTGGTCAAGAAGCTGTGATTGAGTGAGCATACTTACTTTTATAAGCTGATTTGATTTTCTTTCTGTATGATTGAAAAATCGCTTTTACTTCAGCTTACTGGTGAGATGCCTTTGTTTAAGATTGTGGATTTTCTTGTTGAAAATAAAGGTATGGATTTTGCCAAAAAAGACATTGCTCAAGGTGCTGAAATATCAAAGGCATCATTGTTCAACTATTGGCCTGAGCTTGAACTTCATAACATTGTCAAGGTAACGCGTGCGTTTGGAAAAACCAAACTATACACTCTGAATACAGAAAGTCCTGTGGCAAAGAAAATTCTTGAGTTGGAATCAACACTTATCAAACAAGCAATGCTAACTGTGGCTCATAAGCGAGAGCTTTTGGTAGATGCGTAATTTGCAAGATGACTCTTTTCGTGTAATAGCAAGCAGTATTCTTCATCTTCATAAAGCACGAGTTTTTGTGCTTGCTCAATGCTCAAAAACCTGTACTCTGATGATTCTTGATTAAGGCGTATTTTCAGTAGGTCTTCGCTGGCAAGTTCTTGCTCAAATAGATGGTATGCAACTATTTCCGCACCATACTTGTGATATGTTGTGGCGAGGATGTTTGGTTTGAGTGTGATTCCTAGTTCTTCTTTTCCTTCTCTGACTATTGCGTGTTGTGGTGTTTCGTTTGCGTGTATGTTTCCTGCAAGGCTGCCCCAGAGTTTGTCTTTGGTTCTGTGCAAGAGCAAATATTTTTTCTTGTGTGTGAGAATGCAGCCTACTGCCTGTTTTGTGAGTGTGTTTGGTTTTTCAATAAGCATGATTTCGAGTTATGTTGTGGGTATTTATGAATATACCTTTTCATTTTTTCTGTGATGCGGTTTGGTGTATGTTGCCTTTCTCTGTCTTCTTTCTGAAAAACGCGTTCGGTGAAACTGTGTTTCTGTGGAAGTTCCGAACGTGTTTTTCCTGAGCAAAAAGAAGAGGGGCTATGCTTGCCAAAGCTTAACTGTTGAGTTTTTCTGCAACAAGAATGAATAGCATTTACTAGTAAATATTCTTTCTATGCCCAATTTGCAGCACAAGAATCAGTAATTTTTCTTGTTCTATATCAAAAATAATTCTGTACTCGCCAACTCTGAATCTGTATCCTTGCATACCAACCAGTTTTTTGATATCGCATGATTCTGGGCGTATTCGTAAGCGTTCTAACGCAAACAGTATTCGTTCTCTGATTGAGGCTTCAAGTTTTTCTAACTGCTTGAATGCAGTTTGGGAATAGCGTAATTCATACATGTCTAGACCTAACTTTGTTGATAACTTGTTGGTGCGTAAAGAACTTTCCTGAGGCAATCTCTGTTCGTGCGTGCTCAATTTGTTGTTTTGTTTCTTTGTTGAGTTCCATGGTGTCTTCTATGAGGTTCCAAATAATTTCTTCATAGCTTTCTTTATCATACTGCTTTCTTTTCTTGAGAGTGCTCATGAGTTCCTGACTTACTTGAATTGTTGTTGCCATAGCAAATACATAAGTGGCTGTGGTATTTAAGGTTTTGGCCTGAAAAATGTATTGAATGAGTCTTGTTCGTGTATCGCGTGTCATTTTCCACCTCAAATTTTTCTTACTACCTCAAGTATCCTATCACTGGCACAGTGAGTGCGTTCATGCAGTGTTTGTGGCTCACGTGTGTGTTCTGACAAAGCGTGCCTATTGCGCCTGCAGTAACTAAGATGACAACTCCAATCCAACCCGTAAGCCAAATTGTAATTCCTAAAATCAGCAAAAGTATGCTCAAAGACAGCGTGCGATAGGATGTTTTTTCTAGTAGTGCTGTTATGCGAGGCAAGGCCCACACGCTGAGAAGTGCTGAAATTCCTATGCTTATCAAGAGCACTCCTCCAAGAAATGCTGCAAGATGCAGGGTAACTTCTGTGCTTCCTGCAATGGTTGCCATGACTCCATTGCGTTCCTTTCCTAAGTAGTATGCTGCGCCAAGAGATAGAATAAGATCTGCGCTGTTTATGGCACCAAGTAATAGGAGATAGTGTTCTGGTTTTCGTGCAAGAGGTTGTGCTGCGTATGCTGCATGGCTTGGGCTTGTGCTTGGCAGTAACATGAGGAGTGCTGCTGAAAAGCTTCCTCCTACAATAGTCAGTAGTGTTTGCCGTGCTGAAAGGCTGGTGACAACTTCTTTGCGCTGTGAAGGAATGGTGTGCGTTCCAAAAACGTGTTGAGTGAGTGTTGGCAGTGCGTACATGCCTGTGAGGAGTAAGAATAATGGTTCTGGAAATGGATTGTTGAGTACTATCCATCCAAGGATTCCTGCGCTTGTGGCAACAAGTATTGCCCAGATTTTTTTCTGCCAGGTTTTTTCTTGAAAGATAAAAAATGCGCTCAGGCATGCGAGTATGATTGCAAGCCAGGGTCTGATGATGAAATACGTTTTTTTCACTAGAGGCAAGATGACAAAAATGCTTGGGAGGCTGATTATTGCGCCAAGTGTTGCTCCAAGCATGAGCAGGCGTGCGGCATCTGGTGCTTTGTGTTGTTCAAGAAATTGTTGGCATGGGCTTCCTGCTTTGTCAGGGTCTGGGGTGAGTAATGCTGTGCTTATGCTTTCAACTATGGTGTTTGTTCCTACCATTGCAGTAAGAAATACTGCTGCCTGTACTGGTTCAAGGGTGGTGAGTGCAGTGAGTGCTGCAATAAGATTTGGGTGGATGCCTGGCAAAAGTCCTGTGATGATGCCAGTAAGTATTCCTCCAAGCAGTGCAAGTCCTTGGCTAATCAGCAGAGTAATAAGCTCAGTCATTGCTCACTTCTTGTGCAACGAGCTCTAGTCTTCCTTTGTAGTCTTGGGCTTTTGCAGTAATGCGTACGTTGCTTCCTTGTGTGAGTGTTGGTGTGCCGAAAATAATTACTGGCACAGACGGGCTTGGTTGTATGATTGCTATCGCGACATTATTTTTTTGAGTGAGTTGTGTTATAGTTCCTGTGATGTGCACAAATGATGCTGAGTCTGTTTGTTCTTGTTGGCTAAAAAAAATGGTGAGTGTGATTCCTATGACAATAAGCCCAATTGCTGTCCAACGTATGAGCTGTTCCATGCTATTGAAACAGCATGATGTCTTTTTGTGTGTTGAGCTAAAAATTCCGTAATGCTTCCGAATTTTTGGTTTGGTTTTTCGGTTTTTGGTGCGATAAGCATATAAACAAGTATTGGCGCGACATCTCATGCCTTCTTTGCAGTTTGCTCGCGTGCAGAGTCCGTCATCTATTTCTACGTACAAAATGTGTCCGAGAAAGTATTATTTGCGTTATCAGCTTAACATTCCTTCAGGTGATTCTATTGCAACTGTGCGTGGCAAGCTTGTGCATAGTGTGCTTGAGGATTTTTTTTCCTTGAACTCATCAGAGCTCACAAAAGATAATTGTCAGACATTACTTGTGCTTGCGGCGCAACAATTGCTTGTGCAAAAATGGCGTGCTGAGCCTTTGCTTGAAAAATTATGTCCTGATCAAGAGGAGCGTTTTGCGTTATTTGAGGAAACTGTGCTTATGCTTCAGAATTGGGTTTCTGGTTTTGTGGTGTCTCGTTTGCTTGCCTTGCCGGGTAGTCCTGCTGATAATTTTCAGCATGTTGTTCCATTGCGCGAGCAACATTTCAAAAGTGATTCGCTTGGCGTGCAGGGTTTTGTTGATGTGATTGAGTCGCATAATGGTGAGGTGCGTATCATGGATTACAAGACTGGGGCAAAGATTGATGTGCGTGAGCATCGTTTACAGCTAGGAATTTATGCGTTGTTGTATCAAGAGCGTCACAGCCAGCTACCGAATAAGGTCGGGGTGTACTTTTTGAAAAATGCGAGCGCTGAGTTTTTGCCAGTCACTGAGGAATTAACAGCTCATGCGCGTCTTGAGCTTGCGTTTGTGCATGAAAAAACCCAGTCTGAAGATATTAAGGATTACCCGCTCAAGCCTGGCGGTTATTGTAAGTGGAAAACTGGTCAGTGTGAGTATTTTGAATATTGTTTTAAAGGCAAGCAGTTGCCATTGAAGAATTAGTATTTTTTGGGGGTGGGGGGGTAAAGGTGTTGTTCATTTCTGACTCACAATATTTATAAACAATCAGTGTTCTGTTTATTCATGAATTTTAAGTCAACTGCTGAGCTAAAGGTTTCTGAGCACATGATTGAGCAAGTGCTTGGTCAAGAGCATGCCGTTCAAGTCATGCGTAAGGCAGCACAGCAGCGTCGGCACGTGTTGTTGATTGGTGAGCCTGGTACTGGCAAGAGTTTGTTGGGTATGGCGGTTGCTGAACTGTTGCCTAAAGAAAAACTTGTTGATACTGTTGCGTTTGCAAACCAGTTTGATGAAAATCAGCCTTTGATTCGTACTGTGCCTGCAGGTAAGGGTCGTGAATTAGCTGCCAAAGCGCGTTTTCAGGCATCGCAATTGTTTCGTGGCCAAAACATTATTTTGTTGATCTTGCTTATTATTTCAATGGTTGTGCCGTGGTGGGCAAGAAATTATTATCATAGTGATGTCATGTTTGCTGCAATGTTTTTGGGTAGCATGATTTTTCTTGCTGCGTTTGTGTTTTTTTTGAATTTTAGCCGTCGCATGCCAGGTCAGCGTTTAGAAAGCCCAAAGGTTGTGGTTGATAATTTTGGTAAAAAGTCAGCGCCTTTTTTTGATGCTACTGGTGCGCATGCTGGTGCATTGCTTGGTGATATTTTACACGATCCGTTTCAGTCCGGTGGTTTGGGCACTCCTGCGCATGAGCGTGTGATTGCGGGCATGATTCATAAGGCGCACTTGGGTGTGCTGTTTATTGATGAGATTGCCACGCTTGATCCTGCAACTCAGCAAGAGCTTCTTTCTGCCTTGCAAGAGGGTAGGTATCCTATTACTGGTCAGAGTGAGCGTTCTGCGGGCGCTATGGTGCGTACTGAGCCTGTGCCTTGTAATTTTATTCTTGTTGCAGCAGGCAATGTTGAGACTTTGGAACGCATGCATCCTGCGTTGCGCTCGCGTATTCGAGGCTATGGGTATGAGGTTTTGATGCGTGAGCACTTGCCTGACACTCCTGAAAATCGTGATAAGATTGCGTTGTTTGTTGCGCAAGAGGTTGTGAAGGATAAGAAGATTCCGCATTTTTCTCATGCTGCTGTTGATGCGATTATTGAGGACGCGCGTAAGATGGCGTATCGTAAGGATCATTTGACGTTGCGCTTGCGTGAGTTGGGTGGTATTATTCGTGCTTCAGGTGATATTGCGCTTGAGCAGGGTGCAAAGCTTGTTGAGCCTGAGCATGTACTTGCTGCAAAGCGTGTTGCAAGGCCGTTGGAGCAGCAAATGGCTGATCGTTATATTGAGCGCAAAAAAGAGTATGAAATCATTATTACAAAAGGATCGCGTGTTGGTAGGGTAAATGGTTTGGCAGTGATTGGTTCTGGTGCTGCACTTTCTGGAATTATTCTTCCTATTGAGGCTGAGGCTGTGACTGGTGGTAAGGAAAAGGAAATTGTTGCCACAGGAAAGCTGGGTCAGATTGCCAAGGAAGCTGTGAAAAACGTTTCTGCAATTATCAAGCGTTACTTTGGTAAGGATTTGAAAAACTATGATTTGTATGTTCAATTCTTGCAAACCTATGAAGGTGTGGAGGGTGATAGTGCCTCAATTGCGGTCGCGACTGCCATCATTAGTAGCTTGGCTGAGGTTCCTGTGAAGCAAACTCATGCCATGACTGGTTCATTGTCTGTGCGTGGTGATGTATTGCCTATTGGTGGGGTGTCTGCAAAGGTTGAGGCAGCAATTGATGCGGGTGTTGAAGTTGTTATCGTGCCTAAATCAAATGTGCAAGATATTGTTGTTGACAAAAAGCGTTTGGAAAAAATTCGTCTTATTCCGGTGAGTCACATTCGTGAAGTGCTTCAGGAAGCCTTTGAGTGGAAAGGTCATGAAGACTTGTTAAAGAAGCTTGTTGGGTAGAATTCTGGATTCAGAGATTTTTTTGTGGGTGCGGGTGGGTGCGGAATGGTTGGAAGGAATTTTGGAATTATGAATCTACTTTTCCACAAAGTTTAAATAATATGGTTAACTATAGTGAGATATGGCGACCACTATTCAAATCAGTTCGTTATTGCAACAAGAACTAACCAAGCGTAAACTTCATGATCGTGAGACCTATGAGTCTATTGTGTGGGATTTATTAGAGGATGTATCTGAAGTAAATCAAGAAACAAAAGATGAAATTGCTCGTTCTCGTGAACAGGCGCGTCAAGGAAAACTCATTTCACTTCACCAGCTTATGAATGAGCGCAAACGATAATGTATGAAATATTGTTTACTGAGCTTGCGGCAAAGCAGTTCAGAAAATTGGAAAGCCCAGTTCAGGATCGTATCAGGGCAGTTCTTGAGCGTACGAGAATACGACCAGAATCTTTTTTTGTTCGGCTCATTGGTGTTGATGCATACAAAATCAGAATTGGTGACTGGCGTATTATTGCAGACCTTCAACAAGATCGCCTCATTATTTTGGTGCTAAAAGTTGGCCATAGGCGTAGTGTCTATGAATCGTAAGTAATTGCAGTGGGGCTGTTTTCTTAATTCCTTCGTGGGTCATCATCATCCATGGAGTGTAATTCTAATGCTGCTGGCGTTGTGTTGTAAATGAATAAAAATCCTTGAATGAGAAGTTGTTGGTCTTTTCTATTGTAAAAGCGAATGTCTCGAGCGAAATTATAATACGCTTCCATGGTAGGGTTTGGGCAAGTGATATAGAAGTTCTCCATCAACGTGTGGTATTCTCGTACTCTCCCGCGTAGCCTTGTCTTGTGTTTTTCAATCCACGAGGCGATGCGTTCCAATGATTCGGTTTTTGCTGCACTTGTTGTTTGCATGTCTTTCAATTACAGGAGGGTGTTTTAAACTTTGCTGAGAAAAAAAGATAGTAAGGTGTGCTTCTGTCATTTAAGTGAGTAAATGGTTCTGAGGGGAAATTGATTCCAAATCGGGTTCATACTCACTCCGGTTCGTAGGTTTCGCGCTACGCTCAACCAAACCCCGCAGCTCTGCTGCGATTCAGTACTCAATTTGGGATCTCAGAACTGGTTGCGATTGTATCGCATACCTACGAACCGCGGTGAGTCTGCCAGTCACGAAGTGAAACATCGGAAATCTGCAACTAGTTATTGTTATTTCTGCAGATTTCAGAGTGTGTTCAAAAACCATAGATTTTTTTGGATTAGAAATTCTCGTAATGAAAACGAGAAATGGTTTTTGACAAATTCACCGCATACTCAACTATTGTTTCGTAGGTTTTCGTTTACTCAAACCATACCCCACAGCTTTGCCGTGAGTGGTTGCAAGTATATTGCAATCTTCGAACCAAAGTGAGACTGGGTAGGTGAATGTTCGAGGCATAGGAGAACTTACGAACCAGAGTGAGTCTGTTTAGGCAGTGATGTTGATCAGAAAAGCAAGTTTTATATTATTAGAGTTGTATTCTGTGTTCATGAACGTGTTGTTTGTTTGCAATCAAAATAAGAATCGCAGTAAAACTGCCGAGGAATTGTTTCACAAAGAGTTTGTTACGAGCTCTGCAGGGCTGTATTCAGAACCTTCTGTGCGCGAAGAACAGCTTCAATGGGCAGATGTGGTTGTGGTTATGGAGGATTCGCAGCGTTATGAGCTTGGCAAAAGATTTCCAACGCAGTATTTGCAAAAAAGAATTGTTTCACTTAACATTCCTGATGTGTTTCAGTACAATCAGCCTGAGCTTGTGGAACTTTTGAAAGCAAGAATTGAAGAAACTTTGTTGCCTCTATTGTAGCCATTCTTCGTATTGCGTGACTGCATCTTTTTTTGACAAGAATAATTTGGTTTCAGCAACTGACATTTCTGCAAGTCTTCGTGTAACTTTCCATTCTTTGCCTTTTGATGTTTCATATTCGCTTATTGAAACTTCCCATTTTTTGTATGAGTGTTGTTTTTCCATAACGCTTTCTCACAGTCGTTCCTTTCCGTCCTGCATATCTTTCAACCGTGCGTACAAAGGTAAGTGGCAGGCACTTGGGAATGGACATGATTCTCTGCCAAAGGCTGCCTTGAATTGTTCTCGGTTCCGCGCCCCAACAGACATTGAGAACTACAGTGAGCGTTGCTCCCTTCCAGGCCTGGCGCGGTTCCTGCAGCATCAACCCTGCTGGACAGAACGTCTTAGTTCAACTCAAGACCTCTGTCAAGGTTTCATGCCGCTTCCCAAGCATCAACCGTGCCGTAAAGCTGGTTTGCACTAACAGGAGACAGCTACCCTCCCGGCCTAGCCTGCCATGCTGAAGAGAATGCTATGTTGCTTATAAAACTTATTTGTAAGGGTTTGCTGGTAGAGCTTGAATGCGCGTTTGCAGAATGCTTGGTGTGGTGTTTCGCTCATAATTAACCCCTTTGCAGTTTGGCATAACAAGCTATTTATATAGCATTCACTTTCGTTAACTCTGGGGTGGGGTTAATGTTGCAAGCATTAGGTCTGTCTTTTTATGAGGCAAAAGCTCTTGAGACCCTACTTCCTGAATCTCTAACTGCAAAGGAATTGAGCGCGAAGGCAAAAATACCTCTGGGCAAGGTGTATTCTGTGGTGCTTGCATTGCAGCGTAAGGGTTTAGTGTCAGCGCAGGGTGCTCGTCCTGAAAGGTATGGTGTTGAGCATCCTTCTGCAGTGATTGAACAATTGATTCAGCAAAAAGAAGATGAGCACGAACGTGTTGTGACAAAGCTGCGTGACTGGTCTGTGCAACTGGACTTGCTTCATGAGCGTACCCCGCGATTTTTTCAGGTGGGTGTTTCATTAGAAGAACAGCGTGAGTTGCAGTCGCGCTTGTTTGGTGAGGCTGAACATGAAGTGTGTCAATTGTTTAATACGCATCATGTGGCAACTTCTAATCGTCTTTCTAAGTCAGTGTGGGAGCAGGATATTAAATCTGCTATTAATCGTGGTGTTGTGTTTCGTGCACTGTATCCGTTACATGTCAAGCTTCCTGTAATTCTCTCATCATTGTCGCCTAGTTTGTTTTTTGTGCGTCGCGTAAACACTGACTTAACTCGTTGTGATATTGCTGACCAGAAAAAAGTGTTGTTGAAGATTGTGCATCCTGATGGTATTGGTTATGCAACAGTTATTCTGATAGAAAACCGGCCTCTTGCCCGTACACTGCAAGCTTCTTTTGAGAATTTGTGGGATAGGGCGGGAAATACGTGAGTGGTATTGTGAACTGTAAGCAATCCCTTCTCTATCACAACAATTATTATAAACTTTTTTTCCTAACTGCAGTGCATGTCGAGGATTGTGTTTTTGGGTACTGGTGGTGATGTGGTTGTTCTTGCAAAGCAGTTGCGTTCCTGTGGTGGTTTGGTGATTCAAACCTCTCGAGCCACAGTATTAATTGATCCTGGTCCTGGTGCGCTTGCAGGGCTTGCGAATGCAGGTATTTCTGTGCGTGACTTGACTGGTATTCTTGTGTCGCATCATCACGTGTTGCATTGTCATGATGTTGTTGCGGTTATTCATGCCATGACTCTTGCGGGTGAGGACAAGCATGGTGTGCTGGTGTGTTCTGAGCGCGTGCTTGAGTCTGTTTCTTCATTTCATCAGTCTTGTGTTGAGCGCGTTGTTAAAATTCAGGCTGGTAAAAAGCTTGCGATTGAGGATTGTGAAATTGCGTGCGTTCCTGTGGTGCATGATGACAGTGTGGGGTTTCTGCTTCAGGCGCCTGATGTGGTTATTGGTATGACTGGTGATACATTGTTTTCAAGGGAACTGCTTAAGCAGTATGCTGGTGTTGATGTGCTTATTTTGAACACTCCATTTTTGGAAAAGCCTGTGGGTCATCACTTGTGTGTTGCTGATGCACGTGTGTTGGTTGAAAAGATTAAGCCGTCGCTTGCAGTGCTTACGCATTTTGGTAAGAACTTACTTGATCAGAATCCATTATATCGAGCGCGTGATGTGCAAAAAGAAACTGGTGTGCGCGTGATTTGTGCTGAAGATGGGCTTGTTGTAGATCCTGCTGCGTATGATGCGAGGAGTAGTCAGCGTACGCTTTCAAATTTTACACAAGCCAGGCAATGAGTAGTCCAGTAAAGCAGCCTATGCTGAGAAAAGGTATTGCAGGGTAGGATTTTCCTTTTTTTGCAAACATAAATAGTGCGAGAAGTGTTGTTCCTGTGAAAAGTGGTATGAGCCATGCGCCAGGTAGTGTTTTGAGTGCTGTGCCTGTGAACAAGAGTGGGATCATGAGGTCTCCTCCGCCGAGGATTGCGTGTTTGCGTCCGCTGGGTATGCTCATGCCTGCAAATGCTTTTGTGCTGAGCTGAAATTCTGCAAGGCGTATCATGTGTTTTGACTTCCATACTGCATAGGCGTCATATGCTGAAAATACAATCAGTAAAAGACTCATGACTGAAAGAGTGAGCACTGGAACTAAAAGAATGGCAAGTCCTGGGTAGGTGAGCACTTCGGTAATGTTGTGCATGAGAGGATTTGGTTTGTAGGTTTTTATTCCTGCGAAAATAATGCCAACAAGCAAGGCCATGGTTCCTGGGATAAATGTGGTAAGGGTGAGTGTGATAAGCATTGTTGCTGCGTAAAAATACCAGGCTTTCCATATCCATCCTGCGCGAAACTTCATGATGAGAAACACAAGTCCTGTTGCGATGAGTATAGAAAAAACAAAGTACCAAAATGTTGCGAAAGGTGTTGTGTTGGGTCGTTCAATTATGACTGGTCCTATTGCAGGAATGTCTTTGTATACTGTTGTGCCAGTGGTTTGTGTTTTGGTGACGTCAATTGATGTGTGCAGGACAAACAGGCCGAGGTATTGTGTGATAAGAAAAAGCATGACAAGAATAAGTGCAGTGTTCCAGGAGTGTTTCATGGTGTCTAATCATAACCCTGAGGCGCAGCTTAATAAATATAGCACTCTTGAAGGAGATTGCTCTTCTGGTTTCAGGTAGTGAGAACATTGAAGTGCGGTTGTGTTTTGTATGAGATTTGTTCATGGAGTTCATGCGCGTGTGTTTGTCACACCTGAGGATGATGAGTCTGCAATACTTGGAGGATTGCATTGGCTAATTCCCTTTGAGTGGGATAAAGAAAAAATTCTTCTTAAGCGTGAGTGTGTTGAGGGTGTGGAAGGCAATCCTATTGTTATCTTGTCAGCATTTGTTCTTAAGGAGGCACTCACCAATGATTTTTTGGAATTGCTTGTGCAGCGTCTTGGTACAGAACAATGTGCGTTGCTTGTGAGCCAAAAAGAGTCTCGTTTGGATGAGGCATTGCATTTTTTTATTCGTCTTGATACGAAGGCAGTGCTTACGCAAAAAACAGTGATTACTGATTCTGGCAAGTGTTTTCACCTCATGCTAACTGTGGCTGCGTTTCCTGCAAAGCGTGCTTCTGCATTGGCAGTTGTGGAAAAGATATTTAAACAGGGTGTGCTGTGTGCGCATGATGAAAAAAAGTAGTTTGCGTAAAATTGTTTCAGCAGTGTTGAGGCCTTATGCCCACTATTGATCCGTGGGGTGCTGAGTTGCCTGCGGAGTATGAGCGTATTGTGACTTCATTTGGTCTTGAGCAGTTTTCACCAACTATTTTTCCTGAGCCAAATCGTCTCATGCGTCGTGGGGTGGTGTTTGGGGGTAGGGATTTGAAGATTATTGCTGATTGTATCAGGAACAAAAAGCCTTTTTATGCGTTGTCAGGTATCATGCCTTCTGCTGATAAGATTCATTTTGGTAACAAGATTGTGGTTGAGAATTTGCGTTACTTTCAAGATCATGGTGGTCACACAGTTATTCTTATTGCTGATCTTGAGGCTGGCTGCACGCGTGGCGTGACCTTAGAAGATGCGCGTCGTCGGGCTATGGAGTTTCACATTCCTGCATATCTCGCGTTGGGTCTTGATCCGAAAAAAACCGTGTTTTATTTTCAGTCTGAGAACAAGGCAGTGATGAATTTGGGGTATGAATTTGCAAAAAAGATTACCTTAAATGAGTTTGAGGCAATTTATGGTGCTGCGGATCCTGGCAGGATTATGGCAGCAGTGACTCAGGCTGGTGATATGGTGTATCCTCAGCTTGCAACGCGTATGCCTGGCATTATTCCTGTGGGTGTTGATCAGGATCCGCACTTGCGCTTGTGTCGTGATGTTGTGGCGCGCACAAAAACAAAATACAACTTTTTTCCGCCAAGCAGTCTGTATCATAAGTTCACCCCTAGTCTTGATGGTGATTTGAAAATGTCAAAATCCAAGCCTGGTAGTGCGATTGAGCTTCCTGAAGAGCCTGCAGTGGTGTGTAAGAAACTCAAGAATGCACTTTCTGGAGGTCGTGACACTCTTGATGAGCATCGTCGTTTGGGTGGTCAGCCTGAGAAAGACATGGTGTTTGAGCTTATGAAACAGCATCTTGTTGAGGATGATGTTGAACTGCAACGTATTTATGCGCAGTACAAGTCTGGCAAGTTATTGTCTGGTGAGCTTAAGCAAATGGGTTGTGACTTAATCACTGAGTTCATGACTGATTTTACCAAAAAGCTTGACAAAGCGCGAAAGCAAGTTGGTAAGCTGCACTTTGTGAAGTTTGGGTAGTTTTTTTTAAGGCAGAGAAAGTTGTGGGTTTATTGTGGTGCTGGTTTGAGTGCGTGGATTACTTTTTCACAAGAAGCATAAACGATTTTTACAAACCTTTTTATATGTCTTTTGTTTTGCCACAATATGCGTAAGAATAAGTCCTCTGATGTTGGTTCTACAGTCTTAGGTGTTGGTATTTTAGGGTTTGTGATTTCTGCGGTGTTTTTGTGGCAGTTTTCTCCATCGTGGGCGTTTGCATTCGCAGTTTTTTTCGCGATTTTGATTGCAGCATCATTAGTGAATACCTTACGGGTTGATGACGTGTGAGTGGTTCGCGAGCGGGTGTTGTTCTTCAATGGTGTGCAGTTATTCTTGTGCTAGCAGTGGTTGTTGGGTGTGCTCCAAAACCCTTGCCAATAATTCCTCCAGTTCAGGTTTCTGCACCTCCCGAGCCTTCTCCTCAAGAAACTCAGGTATCAGGTTCGCAAGTGATTGTTGTACAGGGTATTCCTGATAGCTTGAAAATCTTGGTTGGTCGTCGTTGGGCTGTGAAAAGTCTTTCGTATGATTTTAAGTCAACTGAGCTTCCATATCAGCGTTCGTTTAAAATTCGTGGTGATGCAATTGCCATACTTCCTGCCACTTCTGAAACTCTTTTGTATAAAGGTCAGTATTTTACCACGATTTTTGTGAATCAGTCAGACAAGACTGCGAAGGCGTATTGTGACCAGCCTAATTTGTGTCGTGAAAAGAAAAAAGGTCCTTTTGAGATACCTCTTGATTTGTATTACTCCAAGACGCCGTATGACTGGGCCGAGGAGCTTGAGTCTGCAAAATATGTGCCAATTGAACAAGAACCTGGTGAGGTGTTGATTGAGGGGCGCCCAACTGTTTCGTATAGGTATGTTTTTGATGGGGTGATTACTCAGTTTTATATTGAGAAGTTTTTCGGCTTGCCCCTGCGTATAGAGAGTGTTAATCCTGATGGCACAAAAAAATCAGTGGTGTATGATAGTCCGCGGTTTAATCTTGTTTCGCAGGCAGAAGTAATTCCTCAGCTCTCATAGAAATTTCTTGGAAATGAATGAAGTCCGTATTGGTTATTTCTTTAAATAGTGGACGCTGTTCATCAGATTTAAAAACGCCTTGTGCATGGTACGTCTATGACTTGGTTATTTGGTGATGGCATTAGAAGATCTGCACTTAATTCGCGTATTGTGCGACTGAAAAATACTGTTTCTCCTGCATTGCTTGTTGAGCTGAAACGTTTTTGTACGTTGTGGCCTCAAAAGTTAGGTGCACTGGACTTGGCTGAAGTTGAGTCTCTTTTGGGCATTCCTCGTGTAGTGCTTATTCCTGTTTTTTTGCGTGCAGTGAAGGCAGGTATTTTTAATCTTGAATTTCGTATTAGTTGTCAAGGCTGTAAAGGTGAGGGTCCAGCACCTCGTCTTTCTGATGTGCACCCTGAGATGGTGTGTCCTGCGTGCGGTACGCATAATCATCCTGAGCTTGATGGTTCAGTGCGTGCTGTTTTTTGTCTTCATCCCTCTCTTGGTAAAGTGAAAACGCAGAAGAGAAAAAATCTTGACAGTAGTTCTTCTGTAGTTTCTTCTGGTTTGCCTGCGATTGAGGTTATTAATACTCAGGAGTTTCGTGAGTTTTTTGAAGCAGAGCAACCCTTGCCTGGTGAATTTGTGCGTGTGAAAAAAATGTGTTTCTTGTTTACTGACATTGCAGGCTCAACAGCAACATATGAGCGATTGGGTGATGATGCTGCATTTCGTCTTGTGAGAGAGCATTTTTCATTGTTATTTTCTACAATTAAACAACATGAGGGTGTGGTGATAAAGACTATTGGTGACTCTGTGCTTGCATCATTTCTTTCTTCAGCCAACGGTCTTGCATGTGCGCGTGATTTGCAACTTAGGTTTGCGCAGTTTAATCAACGTTCAGACATTCAGGGTTCATGCAGGGTTCGTGTGGGAGTGCATGCTGGTCCGTGTGTGGGTGTTACCTTGAATCAGCGTCTTGATTTTTTTGGTTCAACAGTGAATATTGCCGCGCGTGTTCAGGCTGTGGCAGGTCCTGGTCAGTTGTGTGTGACGAAAAAAACTGCAATTCCTCTTTTGTCATTGCTTTCAGGCGCTTCACTGAAGCGAAGCAGTGTTGAGTTAAAGGGTATTTCCCGGCCTGTTCCTGTTATTTTGGCTGAATGAGTTTGTGAGGTTTTTTGCGTGTGTAAGGTGTTGTTCTTGGTCAATGCGACTATATGCTTCTGCAATGTTGTGTCGGCTCCAGCCTTCATTGAGTAATGCTTGTTCTATTGCGTTGCGTGTAAATCCGAGGCTGAGATCTTTTCGTATGTAATCCACAAGTTTTTGCATGTATTCTGGGGGTAGTTCTGTGAGTTCTTTGCGCGCACGATTAATTGCGCTCATGTGGTGGCTGATTAATACTGCTGCGGTGATGAGGACAATGGCAAGCACTATGCTAAAAAGGCTAAGCCAGAGTATTGGTAGTGCTGTTGTGCTGGTAGTGGTTGGTTGTTCAAGGTGTGCGCATGCAGTTTGGCAAGGGCCTCCGCAATCAATGCCTTGCTCACCTTGGTTTTGTGTGCTGTCTGCGCAGCTTGCGCAGGATTGGCTGGTTGCTGGCTTTGTTGTTTCTGTGCCGCACTGTGCGTTGTCAACGCAGTATCTTGTTTGCGTGCCTGCACTGCAGTCAGTGAATGGTTTGCAGTTCCAGTCTTCTGTGCAGGAGCATTGTTGTTGAGTGATGGGTTTTGTGGTTTGTGTGCCGCATGCATTTTGGTCAATGCAGGAGCGTGTTTGTAGTCCTTGCTGGCAGTTGGTGTACTGTCCGCATACCCATGATTCAATGCAGTGTGGTGGTTGCACTGGGGGTGGGCTACATTGTCCAGTGGTGCAACCAAATGTGCATTGTTCAAATACTTGTTCTATGCATCCGTCTCCGTCAGTGTCTTTGCATAGTGCGAGTTGGTTTTGGTTTGTGCAGAGCTGGTTTTGCTGACATTGGTCAGTGCAGGTGGGGCATGTTGTTCCTAAAATAATTGGTCCAGTGGGGGTGGTTTGCACGCAGGTGTTTAATCCTTGCAGTCCAAATCCTGCAGTGTTTTGTAGCACTTTGCTTGCTGAAAGTATGTCATTACTGCTTCCTCCATTAATCAAGAGCAAGGTGTTTCCCAGTTGTTGCTGAAGCTCAAGCTGGGCATATCCCTTGAGGACTTTTGCGCCTGAAAATTCTTTGATAAAAGCATTATTGTGCTGCGTTCCAAGGATGATGTTGTTTTTTTGGAAGATATTTTTTACTTGTGAGGCAGAAAGTATTGTTTGTCCTTGAGCACAGCTTGTTGGTATGCCATCATTGTCTGGATCAGGGCTTACTACTTGTGCGCCAGTAATGCCGAGAATGCTTGCACCTGTGGGGATGAATCCTCCAGGTGTGCAACTGTTTTGGATAGTGAAGTCTTGAAATGAGCCCTTACCTGATGCAATGCCAAGTCCTGTGCCTGTGATGCTGCTCAGTGCTGTTGTGCTGACATTTAAAAATGCCTGACAGTCTATGAGTACTTGGATTGTTGTTGAGCTAAATTTGACTTTGAGAGTATGCGTTCCCGGGGTGATGAATGGAACAGTTCCTATTGCACTTATTGTGATGGGCAATGTTGTTTGTCCAGGTATCCATTGTTCAAGCACAACTTGTTTTTGATCGGTTGTGCGTATGCCTGCGGCAATAACTGCATTTTGGTTGGTGATGAAAATAATGAATGCTTGGTTGTTTTGGTCAGTGAATGTTGTGCTGACTGAGTTCATGTTTCCTGCAAATGGTGCTTTGAGTGCTTTCACAAGCGTGCCATCAGTTGTTGTGACTGCATTGTTGATGATGCTCCACACGCCGCTAATAGGGGTGAAGTTTGCAAGAGTGGTGAATGATTGTTGAAACACTGTTTTTGTACCAGTGTTGTCGCAGAATGATCCGCACTGGCTGTTTTGGCATGTTTCTCCTTGTTTGCACTGGCTGTTGTTGGTGCACTGCACGCAGGTGTTGTTTGCAAGGCGTAAGAATGTTGCAGGGCAAACAGCTGGCTCGCATGCATCCCCAATACCATTATTATTTGTGTCTTTTTGGTCTGGATTAGGTGTTTGAGCACAGTTGTCGCATACATCTCCAATATGGTCATTATCACTATCTTGTTGGTTTGTGTTTGGCTTGTTTTTGCAATTGTCGCATGCGTCTCCACTGCTGTCATTGTCTGTATCTTGTTGGTTGGGATTGGCGCTGTCAGGACAATTATCTGGCGTGCAAGGGCGTGCAGTGTTGAGCACTTGAAGAATGTTATTTGCGGCAATGCGTTCCTCTTCACGCGGGTTGTCTGGAAGGATTATTTGTGCATTAGGCATGCCTTGGGCAGAGAACGGTAGGGGAAATAATGAAAGGCTTTGTGCTTGGTTTATGGCACTGCCTGCAGTTTTTGTTTCTGTACTTATCAGAATTGCATACGTGATTAGTGCAACTGCAAGAACTGAGAAAAGAACTATGCTCATGCCTTTTTGGCGTAAAAGTCCTGGTTTTTTTTCATGCACTGGTAGTTCATGCTTACAGTGGTGCACATGCTTTCGTCGCATGTCCATCGTCGGGGCGGTATCCTATAAAAACCTTTGCTCAAAAACCGCGGTGTGCAGGTGATAGCTGCGCATAGTTCTAAGAGAATGAGTTAATTGCTACTTTTTCTTCTTTGTTTTTTTTTCCGTATGCGTTACTGGAGCAAAAATAAGCCCGCAGTCTCTGCAAATTACTTGTTCTCGTGCAGAGCTCACAATAATATTTGTTGAGGCGCAGTCAGGACAGAGTTGGTCTTGCATGAAAAATCGCCTGTTGTTTCTTGTATATATAATTTACGCACTCATTTTATAAGCATTATATATTTGTGCAGTTGGTGGGGTGTTAAGCGGCTGTGCAAAAAAGGCAGTGTTATTAAATAATGTTCCGATAGCTTTATAATCATCTCAGATTCCAACAGCAACCATGAAGCGTTCATCACGACGTTGGAAGAAAAAGCGACAAATGCGTTGGAAATGGCAGAGAAAACGCATGAAAAAAGAACGTCGTAAGCGAAAACTAAGGTCTGCAGGATAGTTCTCAAACTAGTTGATACTCTGTTGGTAATCCGACAAACTTATAATGTGCATGATGACTGTACGATATAGTATAGCGAATGACATAATTTTTTAGACATTCAGATGTCATTTGCTATTATGAACTGACAAGTATTGTATGAAAACTTTTGTCAGTGAGTATTGCTCCTGTAGTCTAGTCCGGTCAAGGTGCGCCCCAACTGCGGTTGGTGGCACAGCCTCGAGCAACGCTCTCGGCTGATTCGGCCCTCTCACGAACAAGATTTAAGAGCTAGACTCTAAATATCAAACTCAATTGCTCCTGTAGTCTAGTCCGGTCAAGGATTCGGCCCTCTCGCGGCTGAGACCCGGGTTCAAATCCCGGCGGGAGCATTAGTACCAGTGGTTCAGTGCGCATACTTCAGGAGCATTGAACCGTTGGTGATAGTGCTCGTTCTGCGCATGTGAACTGTGGGTTCATAGCGCGGAGGTACCTGCGAAGTACCTCTTGTTTAAGTATTGATTTCTCTGCTTTGAACAAGCAAGAAGCATTGGATTTGACGTTAAAAAAGTAAGTGGACGATACAAATTTATCCTGATAGCAAAGAGAAAATAAATGCGGGTATCACGCTTATTCATAAGTCTTATAACATCAATACTTTGCTTCAAGTGGCAGTTGGAATAAAATGAAAATACGAATAATCTTGATTTGTATCGCGTCTGCATTACTGCTTATTAGCTGCGCAAGGCAGGCAAAAGAGGACGCAATATTTTCTGTAACTGAGTTGCCGCGGGTCGAAGCCACAACGGTAGAACCTATTTCTCCGAATGGCATTTTTGAGCTTGAAGCGAAAATTGTTAGAAAAGAGATTAATGGAAAAGAAATACGCATGTTTGGCTACAATGGGCAAATCCCAGGACCAGTTTTGAAAGTTAAACAGAATAGCAATGTGACAATTAAATTCAAAAACTCTCTTGACCTGCCCACCACAGTTCATTGGCATGGTATTTTGCTTGAAAATAAGTATGATGGCGTTCCGAATATTTCTCGGCCAGAAATCGCTCCCGGACAAACATTTTCTTATGAACTGCGGTTCCCGCATGAAGGCATTTACTGGTACCACCCTCACATCCGAGAGGATTTACAGCAAGAGTATGGCTTGTATGGTTCAATCCTTGTAGAACCAGCTAATTTCTCAACAGATTTTGACAAAGATGAGATTCTTTTTTTCGACGATCTCTGGATCGAAGATGGCGATTTGAGCTTCCTCCCCGATAAAGCCACTCATGCACTCATGGGTCGTTTTGGAAATGTCTTGTTGGTCAATGGCAAAACAAATTACTCATTGACTATTGAGAAAGGAGAAATTCTTCGATTATACTTGATAGATTCTGCCAACACGCGAATGTTCAACTTTTCCATAGAAGGAACCAAGTTCAGGGTCGTTGGAGGGGATGCGAGTTTTTACGAAAAAGAATTCCTGAGCGATAGTGTTGTGCTCGGACCTGGTGAACGCGCAATTGTTGATGTCATATTTACTCATCCGGGAGCGTATAAACTCATGAATCAAATCCCGCAGAAGACATATGCGCTCGGCATCATTAATGTTATAGACAGTAGTCTGATGCCAAAAAATCTGACCCTAAAGCTGAATACAGAAGTTTCAAGAGGCATGCAAGAAGTGAAGCAATACATTAATGCAAGCCCTGATTTTACGTTTGATTTGAGCGTAGATCTTCCCGCAATGAAAGACCATAGTATGCGCGGGGATGATGGTGAGGATATTGAGTGGGAGGATACTATGCCTGCTATGAACGCCGTGAGCACGAGCAAGAACACTAAGTGGATACTGCGCGATCGAGCTACGGGAAAAGAGAATATGGATGCTACACATCAAGTGAAGAAAGGAGAGATAAAGAAAATTCGTTTCTATAACGACCCGAAATCAACTCATCCAATGCAGCACCCGCTTCACCTGCACGGCCAACGATTCATATTGATAGCAGAGGATGGCAAAATCAATGATAATTTAGTGTGGAAGGACGTCGTCGTGGTTCCAAAAGGAAAAACAGTAGACATCATTGTCGAGTTCACAAATCCAGGTCACTGGATGTTTCATTGCCATATCGCAGAACATTTGGAAGCAGGAATGATGACTGTATTTGAGGTGTCCTGATGAAAATGCAAAACCTTGGCTTGTTATTACTCTTCAGTTAGTTCCAGCGCAATCTTTAAATACTTCAAATAACCTTTCTTTGATGCATGAAAAAAGATAGATCGCGCGTTCCAAAAAAAGCACTGTCTGTTTCGTCAAAAGTTTTGCCTTTGCCAATGACTGGTTTTGGTAGAAAAATTTCTTGCGTTTGTGCTACTGTTTTGTTGTATGGCGCAGTGGATTTATGGATGGGCGGACCAGTACAAAAATATCTTACTTCTAAGCCAGATTGCGCTCCAACAAGGAGCTACACTTTGTTACAGATTGATGCATTATTCAAGAGGTTTTCACAGCTTCCAAATCAAAGAAAAAAAGAAATTCTTGATAAAGTCATACGTTCTTGTGATGCAACAGCACGTAGTGGTGACTTGTGTGACAGTATTGTGGCAGAGGCAAATCCACGAATCATGACCGTTGAAGAGTATAAAAAAATAGGTAGAAAAGATCCTTATTTCAAATCTGAGCTTGAAAAATTAAAAGTAGAATCATCTGATTCTCATAGGATGGATTCTCATAGGCTGAGAGGAGGTTTTTATAACACGAGACTGGGTGTAATTGTGCTGAATTCACTGAATCTTGTTCAAACTATGGACGCTATTCTTTATTCAGGATTGACTCCCAAGCTAATACTCGCGCATGAAACACTTCATCAGGTTCAAAACCAGAATTCTCCACAGAGCACTCTGCTTCGATATTTAGTGAGCAATGAAGCGATTGACTATGACTCAGAAAATGGTCATTCTATTATGTTAAGTCCTGATCAAAAGACGTATGTAGCGCAAAACTTCCCTGTGCCGGGTCTAGATGATGTCGGTGTGCTAAGTTATATAGCAGGTTTCTTATTTGAGAATGATACAAGTGTGCGGGATTCTTTATTTGAAATGAGCGCGCGATGTCTGACCCCCACAATTTTGTGCGATGATCACGGAACCCCAAATAGCTTTGATATAACCCTTGGTTTCTTAACAGACTATAATATCAGTCCGCCGCGCCTTGATGATTTGGCATGGGTAGTCGCGCGTATATATGGCCTTGCACTGAGAGATGGTGAAAAAGGCATTTATGTTCGAGCGAATGCATATTTGGGCAAATATTCTGATTCATTTCCTGGACTAATTCGAAAAATTACAATGGATTGTGGTAAGCAAGATTCAAAAATTATGCAAACAGGACTTGATTTTTTGTATTGTAGATCGAAGGCCATAGACCTAATAAAACATGTTGCGGCTAGAACTTTGGAAGAAGAGTTGGAAAAATAGCTCTTGCTTAACTGTCCTTTTTCTCCCTTTCATTATTTTCTGTTTGGAAAGTGTATTTATTAGCATCGGAACTGCCGAAGGACTTCGGAGACGAGGAATATATTTGTGTACTGAAGCAATTCGCGATGAAGGTGTAAGTTCGCACTACCTTAAACACGCAAAGTATGCACATCCAAACCCTTCACACTCTCACAAGTTGCCAGTTGTTAAGGCTGCATTTCATACCACTGCGCTGATTGAGAGGCTCTTGCCGTGGTAACAGGACGCATCGGAAATGCTCAAGAACGAACTAAAAATAGTGAGCATTTCTGAGTGTTCTCAGAAACTCGCACAAATTACAGAAAAATCTTGCGAGTTTCTGACATGTAGCTCCCATTATGAGAGGGCGTTGACTGCAGGTCATGAGCACTCACCCCAGCTTGGAACAGTAAGAAAGTACAAAAGAGTTTATCGCTACTACAACTCTCAGAAACGAGCAGACAATGAAAACCACTTATTTTTTTTTCGCCGACGGGGGAGCTTCACCACGAGCAACGGAATAGTTAGGGAAATCGTCACCAGCGTTCACGCTGCCGATGCCGTAGAAGTCACGGCCATTCAAGCCAACAGGGCCGACTTGCACAACTTTCGAAGCTAAGTCTGCTCGAGAATAACTAACAAACGCAGACCACTCGGAGTTTGTTTCATGAATTATGCGCCTGTTCAAGCCTGCTTTTGTTGGCATTATTGCAGTAACTCGTGGGTCAGACTCATAGGTAGTATTTGCAGTTGAAAACGCAAGATCATTCTCAGGAACAGCATGCTTTCCTCTGGTAAGCACACGTTCAAGTCTGCCAATTACCTTGTTTTGGTCTTTGTTAGTTCTTGAAAGATCAACAAAGTTCTGATCATTATGAAGATACTTCGCAAGTTCTTGCCAGTCTTCCAGCGAAAGCTCACCAAAACTAACCCGTCGTTCATTCTTGCTTCCGGTTTGTAGGCGCAAGGTTCCTGAAAACAGGTAGTTTAGCGAATGATCCTTACCCTGAAGATGAGCGCGCAATTCTATCAAATGATCAATACTCGCAGGAATCGCCCCAACCCCTAGAATATTCCGAACACCACGCGCCCACCGATTTGGTTCAAACGGAGGAGTGTAAAGCAACCCCTTGTATCGAAAACCGGCAATTTCGTTTCGGAAATTTTGTATAAACAAATCCCCAATTATCTCATGGCTTTCCATGCACACTCAAGCGTCCCAGCTCTTAATAAAGTTTTTGTTGATAGAGAATGGTGCTTAAAAAACATGTTCTTCATCGAACTGACCTAGTTTGGATATATAATCATGCGTGCAGAAGGTTGCTCCAGGGCCATATTTGTGAAACAAGGCGTTCTAGTATGCAAGGCATGGTTTTTCGTCTTGCGTCAATGAGGTTGTGGTATGCTTGGTAAATCGCCAGTAATTCGTGAATTGTTTTTCGTTCTTTTGCAAATGTTTTTCTTTTTCTAACTGCACATTTTATTCCTTTCTGGGTTTAATACCCCGGGGCTCTGCCCCGATTGGGAGCTTTATTCCTTTCTGGGTTTAATACCCCGGGGCTCTGCCCCGAAAGTTTTTGAAGTGGGTTTGTTTTCTTGGTTGTATGAATGTTAGGTATGCATCGCATTGTAGTTATCGGATTCGGTAT
>JAHFOI010000017.1:13170-23993 GCA_023266895.1 Candidatus Woesearchaeota archaeon | reverse complement strand
TTCTAAGAAAAAACCGAAAGGTTTCCGACGCTACCGTATGTTTTACGCTTTTTCCGGAAGAACATCACTTTTTGAGATAAAAACCGAAAGATTTACGCAGGAATTAATCCAGAATCCGAAAGGTTTACGGAAGTAGGTGAAGGAAATATATAGGTAATTTTTTGCCCCTTCTTCTTTTCCTTTTAGAATGCTTCGCACTTTTTTACTTCGTAAAAAACTCACGAAGTCGAAATGAATTCCTACCCGGCAAACATAACAGGGCTTAACCAACTTGACTCTGTTGCTTTTTTACTGTTTGCAGCGCAGACCACATACACTCTTGCAAGCGTGAGTGCAGGCAAGAACACAAGCATAATCCATGCAACAACAACTGCCCAGTGCAGTGCCGCAAGATTCCAGGCAAGACCACCTGTCACGAAGACAAACAGCAAGGCAAGAACATATGCAAGGAATGTTTGCTTGAAGTTAGCCAGACATGCCCTCAAGCTCTGAATAAAACCGTGATTGATTGCAGCGTATGAATTCACTGCCAAAAAACCAAGCACGAATAAGCACGCCAAAAAAAGATAGTACACTGTACTCACGCTTAACATTCCTGATGAAACACTGGATTGCAAACCTAGCGAAAGAAGGGCAAGTAAAAGAACAAACACCATAAACCACAACAATGTGCGCAAGGCAAATCTGCGTGCGAACAAACACACTTGCGAAACAGAAACTGGTTCTTTGCGTGCCACACGTAATGCAAGCCACCAACTCAGCCCTTGCAACACAAGCCAAGCGCCAAATAATGAAAGAAGCATGAGTCCAAGCAAGTAAATGACTGCATGATATGACGCAAGCACATCAGCTTGCTGAACAACTACTGACTGAAGCTGCGTAATGCCATCGAGCGATGGCTGAAGTTGAACAGAGTTTTTTTGTATTGATTCCATCACAACATTCAATTGTGGCTGAATACGCAAAAAAAATTCCACATGAATCTTTGTCAGAGAATAAAAAAATACTACATCAACAAGCATGGCAAGCACAACCAAACGCCAGTGCTTCACAAACAGTTTTACTGAGCCTTCAATATGTGAGAAAAAAGACTGCGAAAAAAAGTGCGAAACATTGTTTGTGGAAGACTTTTTGCTGACTGCTTGATTCATGAAATGCTAACCTCATCACCTACACTTCTTGTTGTGCCACCAGTGCATTTGTCATTACCCGATTTTAGATCGCTGCCAACATACACAAACTTTTCTGGCGACTCAGGAACAACACCCTTGTCCTTGTCTGCAACAACACCAGGGCCAAACCAGTTAGAAAAGCCTGCAGCACCAAAGAAGTTACCAAATGCACTACCCTCCTTACTACATGAAAGAAGCGGTCTGAATGTTTTACAATCAGGAGAACACTGACCTGCAGGAAGACCGATAGCAACAGTGGTGCAAGCAGCAGTTAGTTTTTTGCAAGCATTATCTAAATCTATGCTTGAAATAACTTCATTCTTTTTGGCATCAAACAGCACGAGAACATTGTTGCCGTGCACATCTGAAAAACCTGCAGTTACATAATATTCTGGATTTTTTTCAGCAGTTGGCACAATCAATTGCGTAGAGGACGGCGCTGTATCACACACCTCGCCTTTTTCAACCACTCCATTACCACACACTGCACCACTAGATGGCAGAACAACAGTTGTTACTGAACCTGGAATAACAACAGGAAGTGATGGCGCTCCAATTGGCAATACAGAACTTGAAGAACCATCAACAGAAGCTGATGTACTTGTTGAGGTGCTCACGCTTACAGGAACAGAAACACTATCAAAAGGTGCGACAATTTTAAACAAAGTTTTTGTGGTGCCAGAAATCACTGCAACAGTAAATACAAGAGGGGATCCTGGTTTAATGTCTTTCACAGGAACTATGGTTACTAACAATGGTCCTGTTGATGCGCTAGGCACAAGCGTGCCAACACGTAATTCTGGATTATTATCATGCGTATCACTAAAAAACACATTGCTCACACCACTGACTGGCAGGAGATCTAACACAGTATTTAATGCACTTATTTTGCCAATATTTTTGAGA
This sequence comes from Candidatus Woesearchaeota archaeon, assembly GCA_023266895.1. Classification (GTDB taxonomy): domain Archaea; phylum Nanobdellota; class Nanobdellia; order Woesearchaeales; family ARS49; genus JAHFOI01. The sequence continues at coordinate 21,915 of JAHFOI010000017.1, read as the reverse complement.
TCAAGAGAAAACTCACGAACAATATCAATTGCGATTTTTGAAGGAAGCCCGTGAAGCGGTGATGGAGTAATTGAAAACTCTGGCATCACCGAAGCTGTTGCAGGACTTGCCGAAGAGCTCGCGACTGAAACAGGTGCGCCACCACAATCACCAATTTTGTCAGTTGCTTTCACTGGATCAGCACACATGACATTAAAAGGAACTTCCATGACTGCAAGATCACCAGTTGCAGGATTTACTGACACCTGACTGCTTGGGGTGCCAAACTTGTCAGCATCAAACAATGTGAACTCTGCCTTCCATGTTTCAACCTTATTAGAATCACACCCTGCGGAGCTCGCTGCACCCGCTGAAGAGGTTGCTCCAGTTCTTGTTGCAGCAGCAGGAATAAAAACATACACCTCAGACGATGTGCCTGGCACAGGAGGATGCTTGAGCACTAAATTCTTGAGTGTCAATTGTGTTGTTTTATCAGAAGAGACTAACTCAAGTTCAGGCAAGGTAAGACTTGAAGCGCCAACAGGCCAATCAAGAGTGAGAGGTGCCACCAGTTCAGCACCAGAGGTAAAAGATGGAGGATTACTAATTCCTTTAAAAACAGTCATGCGCACACTTTTTTGATCAATAGTATTAAACTTAAACAACAAGCGCACAGTTTCTTTCACCACCACACCATCTTTATCAAGCACATCCTCAGGACGTAATGACAGTACAGAATCATCCTGTTCAACAATACTTCCTGAAGGCGTGTTTTTATGCACAAACACTTGCACACCACTCGCAGGTATTTTTGTTGGGCTGGTGAATTGTGTTTCATCAAACTTGAAATCAGGAATTTTTACAGGAATCTCAAACTCGCCTTGCTTAAACAAAATCATGCTATCATCATACGGGCCTTCTTTATCTTCAGGAAGCGCATACATAATTTGGTCAGACGCACCTGGCACTACTCGTTTGATTACTGTGCGCAAAAACTTTTGGCTTTGAAATGACTTGCGAGTTTCTTCTTTAATCTGCTGACGCACACTCACACTAAATGAAGGACTCTCACCCACGCCAAATGTCTGACGACATCCTGTTGCACTTGCAATCGCACTTTTCTTGTCCGCAAGCACATCATGCTTTGCAGGATATGAAGGCCCTGCCTTAGTGAACTTTGCGCCTTCACCGCCAAATGCAAATGCACAGCGATAACTAAAGCTAAATGGATCAAAGGAACAAAATGCCGGAGGATCAGCACCAACTTGGGAGAGCTTGCATTCTGCTTTGCCAGGAAGTATTTTGTGAGTCACAGGATCTTCAGCATCCCACGAGAGCACAAGACGATCATACCGCACATCATCATTGGGGTCACCACCTGCACCCACAGTGTACAATAATTCTTTGTCAAGCACACCATTCTTTGCAAGCACCCCAGTCAAGTCCGCATCAGAAAGTGAAATACTTTTCTCACCCTTCGGACAATCACACATGCCATTTTTGAAGCCATCAGCCTCAGCACATTTTGGCCCAGCACTACAAATAAGCTTGATGTCATACCGTAGTGGCGCACCAGCAAACAATAATGCACCTGTGTGATAGGTCCATGTTGACCTACCGCTTGGGTCAGAACTTGGATCAAAACCTTGGAAGCGACGCTCACACTTTGTCAAATATCCTTGGCTTTCCACAGGCACTTCTTGCACTGACTGCTTAAATAACGCCTCAACATCAAGATCCCATGCTCCAGTAAACGCAAATGCGCACGCACTATGAATAAGCTTGCGCTGCACAAACAAAGAATTGTACAGCGTTGAATCGCCATAGCGCGAACACACACTATTGCTCACATCACTACCTGCAGAAGTGATTGCGCCAAAGAAATTACCAATACCACTTGAACCAATCCTGCCATTTGCGCCAGGAGAGGAATACTTGCTCGCAGCACACGAAATCAACTCGTACAACAAATCACACACATACATGCTTAGTCCTGCACGACAGGCTCCAGAACTACCATCGCCAGTCACTAAAATACTTGTGAAACACAACTTGCCCCAGTTCAAAATATTGCGCCATAATTCCAAATAACTCGTGACTGCAGGAATGCACACGCATTGCATGCTTCGCAAAAACCCACTTGTGGGCTTCACAATGTATTCCTGATCAGCAACCCCGATCACGCCACGCACTTTGTCATACAATTCACGAAGGCTTGTGATGTCACGCTTGCAATCTTCTTCATCTTTTAGTCCAGCACATATTTGCTCGCCAAACCTTGTTAGTTTTGCAGTTTGCGTCATTGCATCAGGACTTTCCTTAAGTTTTCCTTTCGGCAGTTCTTCAAGCCCTGAAGCAAAAACGTCAGCATCAATAGTTTTTTCTTGAAAGAAATCCAGGCGACTGTTCAACAACCAACGCGTGCTATCATCCTTATCATGATTATCTTTGGTAGCTGCAAAAATACTTTTATCATTCGCATCAGCAGTTGTTGTCGTGCTTGCCGCACGCTGATACACATAACGGTCATGCACATAACCACGACTGATGACATACTTATCAACATCTTTAGAGCCAGACTTAAACACAGGACGCACTTGCAAGAACACATCACGATCCTTTGCACTGCCAAGCACGTTTTTCATGGAATCAGTGTATTCATGACCTGTCGCAATAATTTCAGGAGCAGGATCACCACTATTTGGATCACAAAAACCAGCAGCAGCATTCCACAAGCGATTACAACTCTCCCCAAAATCAGACTCAAACTTTTTCACGCCAAGCACGGTTTTTTGCGCAGCAAGACACGTGCTTTCCTTAATCTCACTAAACGTGTCAGTATTGCTACTGCTCAACCCACATGCAGTACCCCATTGCTGCTGGTACTCATATGCACAACACTCAGGAGTTGCAGGGTGCAAACCATCACAATCAACAGTTTTAGGCTTGACTTCATCTTTTAAGTTACTGTACTGCCCGGCAATAGAATACAAATCTTTTTTGTCACCATAATTTCTTGCAATCGTAAACGCGCAATCACTTCCTGAAAACACGAGGTTTTCTCCTGTGAACTGTTTTTTGAATTTGTCATTCACATGCTCAGAAAGCTTGCTTAGCTCAGGATGCTGCTGCACAATTTTGTTCGCGACCTCAGGAGCAATAGCTAAGGGAGTAAGTTCTGCTTCATTATTACGAATATGCGTCATGAGCGACGGAGCAGAAGGACAACTAATTCTGTCACACGTTGTACGGAAAAACTTGTTTTCCAAATTCTTACGCGCCAACACTGCAGCACTACACGCACCACATGCTGAACGCTGCGCTTCCTGCCCCTCATACACAGTGTCACACAAACCTGTTGCAGCAACTTCTTTATTCCAAGGCTTTTCAGAAAACGCGCTTTGTAAGGCACTACTAAACTCGCACGACATACGCTCACGCACATATGCACCATACACAAGCACCATGCCCGCAAGACATGCATAGAGAATATACGTGCCAAGAGTTGTCAAAGGCTTAAGCACAGTATCAATAGCATTCACTGCACTGCCTAACAACTCCACTGTTGAGGTCAACAATCCTTGCGGAAGAATACTTGGCGGCACGCGCTTATCAATCGCAACCTCAATAGGCACACAGACTTTTTGCACACGAGTAGTCACGCTTGACGTGCTGAGTGTTGTGCGCGTGTTAGGATCAAGAAATTTTGGGTTCGCAGATTTTTCTTGGAATGACAACTCCATTTCAAGGAAAAAACGCATGCAGCCAAAACCAGGAAGTAAACAATCACCCTTACGATGCTCGCTCAAGTTTAATTCCTGACTGTACACTGTTTGATTATCTTCATTTGCATCAAGAAAAGGTGATTGAAGCACAAGTGTTGCATAGCCCACACTACTCGTGTTACTGGTTGGCTTGAGCTGAATGTGTGCAGACTGCACAAGATCATTATCATACTCCTTCGCAACCTCAGGACTTAGAGTCAAAGAACGAAGACTTACACCAGTATCTGGATTAAGTTTTGACTGCAATCCCCCAGCATAGTCAAGTTTGACTGTAAACCCAACTTGTTGCAATCCTTGCAAAAGCAAGCGCGTGTTCAGCAAGTCAGGAATAGGCTGGCCAAGCTCAACATGATATGCATTACCCTGACCACACACTGCATACGTGACAGGCATTGGAGGAAGCACTGTGCGCAAGCCAGCAGCATCAACAGCTTCTAAACGCACATTATTCACTGATGATTGACCGGTTTCTAATGACACACGAGCTTTTTGCGCACTAAATTTTACATCACGCATGAGGGTGAGAGGTAACTCAAATGCCCCATCACTGGTGGTAAGCACTCGTGCACTAGGTGTTTTGTCATTATTCAAAAACGCAAACACAGTCGCGGGTTCACTGATCTTGCCACGCACCTTAATATCAGAAGTGTATGACGGACTCAAGTCTTTCAGGTTTAATGAATCCTGCAAAAACTGCGGAGGCACAGTATCAAACACAGTCTCAACAACACGCTCAAAAGAATGACCTGCCACATCAGTAACTGAAACACGCACAACATTACGACCCTGACCAAGATCCAAAGGAAACACAAAAGTACCCTTGCCAGAAATAACATGCTCAGGAACAGAACCATTATTACTGCCACTACTACCACTCGTGCCCGCAACAAGACTTTCAGGCAGCACAGAATAACGCACCGTCACAGGTTTTGATGATGTGACATTAATCTCCAGTGGGCTATGAAGCGCAATCTCAGGAATATTCATGGAAATATTTGGAGGGTTTACATCAACCTCAACATCAGCTTGCTGACGAGCCTGCTGGCCATTTTGCTCAGCAAGCAACAACACTGCATTATGGCCTGGAAGCAAGGCAACACTAGAAAACACAAACACACCTTGCGCATTTGCACTACTTACGCGAACCCGAACATCATTCAAAAACAAGGTGATTTGAGCACCAGGAAGACTCTTGCCTTGAACATCAACACGCTGCGCAGGCACAATCTGAGGCAGGGAGGCATTCACGAACAAGGAAGACAATGGCAACGCACCAGCTGATGAGTTCGTGCCTGCACCAGACCCAACTGAATCTAAAGTTGTACCAAACACTGAAGAAAGCGCCTGAGCATATGCCGGAGTGACCAATACCACAAGAAGGCTCAAACATACACTAATCATCCTCTTCCAGCCAGGCACAAAATTATTATTCATCAAAACTCCACACTCACATTCCATACCTCTACACTCACCAACTTTTCATTTACACAATCTGCAGTCCACACATACAGTTTATTGTAGCACTTTATCATGATGCCTTGAGCACAGGCGCAAGCACGTCCTGATATACTCCGTCATAAAGCGCCCGACCAACTGCCTGCTCACCCTCTTTACCAGTGGGCAAAGGACGGACTTCAAGCACGTGAAGCTCAATTGCATTCATGCCTCGGCCATCAATAACCCGCCAGTGCTCATTTATATAACCTCCCACGAGCTCATGCACTCCAGTAAACACATCAGTACGCGTGAGGAATGCACTCAGGTCATACTCAGACTCTGACTCGAGAATAGACAAAACTGACTGATTGGGCAGGGTAAGCACTTGTTCCCAGGACACGCCAGGCTTGTTTTTCAGACGCACAGACAATGATACTTCATCTTGTTTGCCTGCAGGCTCAGCAGGACCAACCACACCAGTCACTGAATCATACGCATGCTTGAACACAGCCACATTCAGGTTTGCAAGACGAGGCAAGAACAAATCAACATGCGATTGCGCCGACACATCTTGGAATGCTGATTGTGAGGAAAGCGCAACACCCTGAGTTTGCGCATACCCTTGTTTTGACGCAATAATAAAAGGATTGCCACATGATTCAGGAAGAGTGGTACGCAAGCGATACACACCCTCATCAGCACTTGTTGTGCCAAGATCACAAGCCTTATTCACGCACAAGTATGAAATAGACACATTACCTAACTCCACAGCTTGCAACACTCCAGGCTCAATACCTTGCACACGAATATCATATGTTGTGTCGCCACGACGATTGCAAAAATCAGAGTCTTGATCCAAAGTCTCAAACGCACGCAATGCATATCCCTCACGAGCAGGACTATTTGTTTCAATAATAACAGGGAAGGAAAACTGGAACACAAAACCCTCACCATTAAGCGCAGCAGAATCTTTGATAACCACACGCACAGGATACAACAAATTATACGCAACATGCCACTGATTCAGGCAGCCTAATGAAAGATACTGCACAGGCTTTGCAACATTGCTACGCACCCAGCCACCGTCATGAGGTTGCGCATTCAACAACATACCCCACTCAGGACGATACTCAAAACCCACTTGCACAGGCAATGGAGGAATTTTTGCATCAAGATTCAAGCGATAAAACTCATACGCATCACGAGGCACACTTTCGGGCAATTTTCTTGAAGCAATATCTTCAAAAGAACGCGCACGCAGTTTTGCATATACTTTTGAAGACGCAGAAAAACCAAGAGCGTTTGTGTTTTGCACACGCACCAAAGGAAGACTTGCGGCAAGCACAGATTGCACACGCTCTCGCACCGCACTCACTCGCCACGATTTTTGATCACACTCAACAGTCAAACCATCAGTAGGCACCTCAGCATCAGATGAGTACAAGTCAATAGTCAAGTTCTCAAACCATGCATGCTCCTGCTCAAACTGCATTACTGATTTTGCCACATCATACAAACGCTTGAGAGGCGCTGACACAACAGCTGCATAATCTTGCTGCAACACCGACGCACCAGCACGCGTGATTTGCAAAGGCCACAAAACTTTGACCACAACCTGCGTATCAGCAAGAATAGTATCAACTGACACATTACCTGCCTGAGTAACAACATAATCCTGCGCTGCCTCAAACTCATTCACGCACTCAGGCAAGCGAGCCAAGATGTAACGAGAAATATCATCCTGCATAGCATTTACTCCAGGAATACGCAAGCGATTACCATAATACCACGAGGGAATAATCGCTACACCAGAAGGATCAAGCTGAATACGCGCAACCTGATTCACAATTGTTTCTTGCGGAAGAGATACAAAACCAGACTGCAAACCAGCCTGCACCACCGCACTCTTTGCAAGTTGCTCAGCACACGCTGACACAATTGCATACACTGGTTGCGCAAGCTCAGGAACAACAATTGCAGGAAGACCAGGAATCTCAGACGTGTGCACCTGCACATATGCCACAAACACTGCAGTCACAAGCAATAGCATGCCAAGAATAACAAACACGGTGAGCTGAGCCTTTTTTCCCATGCACTTCTTACGAACCACGCTGCACCTCTGGTCGGGAATGAACCTGTTGAAATGCATGTTTCACATCTTTAGCAAACCACAACTTAAACCAGTTCAGCAACACAAGACCCACCAAAAGCGCGACGTAAAACTGCACATCACGAGAAACAAATTGTTGCGCAAACGAAACCACAAATGCAAACACCAGCGAAACAACAAGCCCAAGCACATACTTACCAATGTGTTGAGACAAACCACCAAAACCAGTAGTGAACAAGCCACCAATGGTTGACCACACCCTCTGCCTCGCGAAAAAGTATGCATGCAAAAACAGAAGTGGATGAAGCACAACAAGAATTGCAAGCACTGCACCAAACACGCGCGACAACACAGGAAGTGACTGAAGTATACCTGCAAGCAACTCAGGCCGTGACGCAATGAGCAAAATCCACGGCGACAAAAACACACCAAGAATGCACAGCCAGAGAAGATTGAGCAAGAAAAACCGAGCAAAAGCTCGTGCGAAGAACTGCTTGCGTAATGCAATAGCCCAAATTGCATAATTCGCAACAGAATACGCAACAAGCAACAAAAGAACAAAAGAAATAACCAACGCAATAGTGCTGAAAAACACCCATTTTGTCTGAACAAGAATAGAACTCAATGCCTCAGCAGACTGCGAGGAAATAGTAGCCTTATCTAAGGGTATGCCTGCAGCATAGGCACTCAAGCGACTAAAACCTGACTGCAGCCCAAGCGCAAGAAGTTTTGCCACAAGCACGAAAAGAATATCAACTACAAGCATGAACACAAAACGAGCATCTATCTCAAACGAGTGCCACAACTCCTTGAGCGCACCAACAGCCCAATTCACTTCATTACCTCACTTGCCTCTTTTTTTCTCACTTTTTTCTCAGCCCTCTTTTACTTCTTTACTTTTACTTCTTTAACTTTTATTTTAATTTTTATGCATGCATTTGCTCAAAAGTTTTGAAAATCACCTGCTGAACCAGATGTTCCTGAACTACTACCAGTGCCAGACAATGGAAGCACTGGATTCCACACTGCAGTCTCAAGCGCAGCACAAGTACCTGTCTTTGGATCAATCACCCCACCACAAACATTATTACACACCTGAGAAACTTTTTTACCTTTTGCATCAGTAATATCATGATCAAACACCAAACACACTTCGGTGTAAAGCTGTTTTGAGTACCTCACAATACTAGTCTGGCCTGAAGCAGAACCAACCTGACCAGGCGCTAACAACTTTGACTGAGTAAAGGCTTGATACCCTCTGGGCAGGAAAACCAGATTATATCGCAAGTCATCACTTGAATCACCATTACGCACATAATACGTTATCTTATACAAAAACTCTGAAGACTGCACAGAACCATTTTGGAATGTGCCAGGCAAGGAACGCTCAGCCTCAACATGCGCCACAGGCACTGCCTCTCCTGAAGTTCCTTT
>JAHFOI010000017.1:0-13160 GCA_023266895.1 Candidatus Woesearchaeota archaeon | reverse complement strand
GCTGTCATCATACGATTGACATAACTTACTTGACCAGCAATCAGCACCACCAAAAATAATGCTTTTACAAAACGCGTTTTCAATAGTCTTTTGCCAGTCTTGCAAAAACTCATCAGGAAAAAACAAGCTACTAAACGCAGCAATACCAGAATATTCAGTGCCATAAAAACGCAAGTCATCAAGAACCTCACGATACACATAATTCTTGTGCAAGTTCTTTACTTCAGCATAAAAATCTTTATCAGCTTTGCCTAAGCTTTTTTCCAAATCTTTTTCATTGAGTTCTTTACCGCGATCAGTAATTTTACCTGTGCTGTAGTCCAAAATCTTTCCAGAAGGTAGCACTGCAGTCAGAGGTTCCTCAGACTGACCAAGCACAACATCGCCACTGCCAGACAAAAGACCGCCAGTATTGAGCAAATAACGACGATACGTAATTGAGGAGGTTGTTTTGCCTGCAAGATCATAATATGTTTTCACAATACGAGTATCATCTTCAGGACCAGCAGTTTTTTCGTCAAACAATGTTTCCACATCACTTGTTATTTTGCCTTGCTTGAATAATTGTTCGCGATAGGATTCATCAGAACGACGCAACAAAATCCTGCCAGACTGCTTGCCTGCATCACCTGATAATTCAACAACTTTTGCCTCAAGCACGCCATTCTCGCCTTTTGCATCAGGTTTAACAAGCCAGTTCACAGCAACTTTATCATTATTCTTCAAAAACTCAAACTGCGCATCAGAAAGCTTGACTAAGTCAGCAGCAGGCACCACAATGTTTTTTTCTTTGTCTAAAATGTTTGCTTTGCCCTCACGAACCACCCACTGACCTTTACCATTAAGATAGGCATACATTGAAAGTTTTTCGGGAGGCACAATAGGAGGACCGCCTGACACCACACCACTGCCTGGCCCACCACTTGTTGCAGCCACGCTTCCAGAATCATCCACTCCACCTGACGCAACTGCTTCAGAATCAACTCCGGCAGGCTCAGAGGCAGAGGGAGAAGATGCTGGAATTCCAAGTACCCAATCAGAATAAAAAGTATCATCATACTCTGAAAGAGACCACGCACCTGATGCAATACTCTTCTGAATTTCACCAGAATACATTTGACGCTTTTGGCCATCTGCTAAATCTTCCACAGTATACAAATCACTGCCATCAGAAGAAACAATCCGCACACCTGTAGTAAAATCTTTCACAGAATACGTGGCGCCAACAAGAGGATCAGAAACACTTGCAACAGGAATTGAAGCAGGCACGGAAGGAGTAATAGACTGACTCGCCAAAACAACACCTGCAGCAGTACTTGGCACATAAAGCCCTTGACTAACCATTGTTTGCACTGCGCGCTCATCAGCTGTTCCTCCAATAACTGATTTATCAGGATGCAATTCAAAAATAACATATTCATTAATCTCAGGAGAAAAACGTGTTTGCACAAGAACATTGCCGCTCATGAAATACTTCCCATCATACTCATGCACATTATTCTTTGCAGCAGTTGCTGCAGCAGAAACCTCAGACTCAAATGGCTGTGCAGGGTTTGCAGGACCTGTAGTAGATGGCTGAGGAAGAGCTGTGCCAGGAACTGCAGGAGGTGATACAGAAGCAGATGATGAAGAAAACTGTGCTTGATTATTATTCTTAATTTCATTGTAAAAAGAAGTATCTTTTGTCACTGCGCTCCATGCATCTTGGCGTTGTAAATATCTATACAACTCACCAGTAGAACTCACCGCATATTTAGTTCCATCACTAGCTGTAAAACTTCTAGTTCCTGCAGGAGGTGTAGAGTCAGCAAACACTGCAGGAAGACTGCTGACCATCAAAAGTGCAATAACTGCAAATGCCATGAGTTTCTTCATGAGCTCACCGTTGATGTAGTTGTTGTTCTTGATGCACTAAAATCAGACTCTGAGGTGTGCAAAAACTCAAGACTAGATTGTGACTCATTCAGTTTTTTCTTTTCATCAGCAAGCTGGTCACACCAGTCATTGCCAACCTCAAACGCACTGCCTTTAACCACTGAACTAATGTCTTTGTATGACTGACCAAGGGTTGATAAAGTCTTCAAAATAAGACAGGCATGCACTGCACCAGTTGTGGTAATCAAGCACTCAGCCTTGCAGCCAAGGAAAATCTTTGAACCAAGACCAAACAATAAATTCAAAGGATCACTCATGGCACCACGCACAAGCCCAGTATAATAATCCAGCACCGCAGTCACAGGCAAAAACCTAAACACTTCACCAGTCACATACCTGCACGTCATGTAATTCTTCATGTCCTCACACACACTTTCAGGAAAGCCATTACGAACATCACGACTCAAGCACAACGCATACCTGCACTGCACCTGACGCAACTTATCAAGATTATAGATAATACCCGGAATACATAAATTAATCGTGCTCCAAAACAAACTATCCTTAGTGTTCACCACAGCACGAGGATCAAACGGAATCACACCAGTATCACGCTTACCCAAAAACTGACCACCAAGCGTGTTCCATACCTTATCAGCAAACACACCATCAGTAGGCTTTTTCAAGCCAAGCTCTTCAATAACTGTGCCAAGACCAATCTGGCAATTCACAAACGAACAAAACTTGTGAAGCGCATTACCCAAACCACCAGTGTACACCTGATCATTAATCGCCTGACGGAATGAATCTGCAGTAATACATGACGCACCAACTGCAGGCTTTAGCGCAGCACCAATAAGCGGCAAGGAAAACGCAGCACTATCTGACGCCTGAGTAAGGGCAAGCACAAGCGCATTATACGCCGCAACAATATTATAAAAAATGTTGACCAGATTACAAATCATTTCAGCATACTTAAACACTCCACGCAAGGTACCAACCCACGCAAGATAATTATCCGCATCATCGATTGCAGCATTAATTTTTTCATCACGCGCTTTTGTTATTTCACCCAACGGCTGATTGTAAAACTTGAGTCGCACAACAACCTGTTCATTCTCAGGCGAAGAAATAACATTTGCATTCACCCGAGAAAACACAGACACAGGACAGGAAAAAGAAATTTGGTCAACATCAGCAAAATCACGAGGCTGAAGCGTGATCGCAAGCACAGGAACCACTGACTGATTATTCTCAGACTTAGAATTCATCAATGAAATATCACCCACAAAACCAGTAGTTGTGCCATTACACTGTGCCAAGCTACCAAGCTCTGCAGCAACAGGAACTGCTCCAGGAACAAGTGACGCAAAACGAAGCTCACAATAGGCACGCACAGGAGCAATACTTGCAGTTGCACGATCAATAGCTGACGGACTACAAGAGGTTGTTGATGTCACATAATTAGGATTTGCATCATTCAAAATACCATAAATAAACGCATCATCAGTTGTGCGCACATTATTTCCCGCAACATCAGCAAACAAGAATGTAGCACGAGCAACTTTAGGGCCAGACACAGAAACATGTGTTGAAAATGAGCAAACACCCGACGCATCACACACACCAAGCACTTGAGAATCCCCACCAAACGCGCTTAGATTAGCTGACGCAAACTCAAATCCAGAACTTTTCACGCGCCACTCAATCACACTATCACGTGTCACAACATCACCCAAATCATGCACTCCCTGAATCACTTTTCTCCCAATCAATTCAGGTTGTGTTGGACCAGACTTATCCACCGACACATCAAGACTGTTTGCACTTGACTGCACAAGAACATTACCCAAATCATCTGCAGACTGGGCTGTGATAACCAAATGACTTGAACCAGAAGACTGCACCGGAGTCACACGCCACAAACACACCCACACACTTGCCTGATCAGAACTCACGCAAGAAACTGGCGCAAGACTTGATGACAAACCAAGAGTTTGCGCATTCAAAAACACACGCGAAGCATTCAAGCCCACACCTGCTTCCTTAAGCTCAGCAAGAATAGTTGTGTTTACGCCCACAAAAAACCCACCAGCTTTCGAACGCTCAGAACGCAAGCTCACCACCTCAGGACCCTGAGTGTCAGCACGCACACCACACGATAACGTCTGAGTTGCAACATTACCCGCTGTATCAACTGCACGAACTTTAAACGTACACCCAAGCCAAGAACTCACAGGAACAGCACGCCAAACAAGAACAGAAGACTGATCAGGATGCAAAATTTCTGACGGAGAAACTGCTGTAAAACCTTGCGCAACCATACCAGTAAAGTCAGCACTTGCTGAAGCAACGTCATTACTTTGCAAGGTCACAAACACATCAACAGACTGCGACTGACTTGCAAACAACACACGCTCACCAGACAACACACCAGAAAATCCACCGACCTGTCCACCAACTTGCCCGCCAGTCTGTCCACCAGTTTGCCCACCAATTGCACGAACCTGTACCGGATCAGATGCAAACACCGGAGGCTGCTTATCAAAAATCACAGACTTACACAACTGAATACCAGCTTGACTAAAATGATCCACTGGAGTCGCACACACCAAAAATTCCTCACGAAGACCTGACGCAACATGCGTAAAAGAAAACAAACCAGACTTATCACACACACCACGCTGACCCAGTTGTTCACGACGAATTTCCTTACTGCCCTCAGTAAACACCACTTCTTTCACACCAACACAACTCGCCGTATTACCTGTACTTACTGCAAAATCCTGCGCACGCCACGAAACAATATACTCACCAGGCACAGACTGAGAAACATCAAGCAAGATCATACTCGGAGGAACACCATCAATAGTCAATGTCTTAGTCACACTGTCCACTGTAGAACCATCATCACGCAACAAGGCAACACGATACTGCTGAGAACCAAGACCTCCAGTCAAACTCTGGTTATAGACACACGTGAAAAAATCAGTACCTGCCTGCTGAGAACATGATGAGAACAAACTAACTAATGACGTACCAGAAAACAAGCGCACCTGATCACGAGAAACTTGAGTCTCACCAGGAATGCGCGCATTCGCCACAATCTGAAATGAGTCAATACCCCGCGCAAACCCGTCAATATTATCATTGCCAGAAAACTTTGTGACTAAAAACAAGGACTGCTGTGCAGACACAAAAGGTAAAAACACCATAAGCTGAATCATGACGCACGCGATAAACATTAGTTTCATGTTAGCACCGGCGTGAGCACAGACGCATACTGACCTGACTGCTCAGGAAGCGAAGCACCCATTTGCGCATCCTCAAGCACACGCTCAGCCACAGGAATTGACCCAACACCAGAATACAAAGTGAAGAACGTGACTTTTTTTGCACCATCCAATTGCTCAGGAAGCACATGCCAAACAAATGAAGAACCACCCACAGGCAAAGGACGCGAGGCATCAAACACCACAGGCTCAGCAGGCACGCGCACACATTTTTTCTCTCCAGAAACCTCAGCACAACGCTCTTGCGGAGCAATGGTAAGCGCATCAGAAGAAATCGTGATCAAAGAAACATTGTAATCACCCGGAGTAATACGCAGCACCGGCCTTGACGCAAACACATCACCAAGTACTTCAACAACAACAGGCGCTTGCACAGACTCAGCACGAACATCAGAAGCAGAGAACAATGGAGTGAGTGAGACAACAGTCTGATCATTCTTGCCATGAGGCACACTAGTTGGATCAAGAAGCCACGCGCCAGAAGCGGATTGCTTTTTGACAATCAAACGCTGCACATCAAGCCCCAGTTCACGCACAGGCTCAAGCTGAAACTCAACAGCTGAAGACTCAGAAGTACTTGTCGTAAGAGAACGAGACTGAGGTGCATACCCCTCATGCACTGCCTCAATCAAACCACCAAAACACACAGGCAAACGCGCAGTCAACGAGCCATTAGTTGACTCAACTGCACCCAGAGGACAGGACTCATCACCACACGAAAAACTCAAGAACCCAGCCACTGGTTTTTTTGTGCCACGATCAAACACGTGCACAGTCACTGGCGCACTTGATTTGTGTTCGCACAACAACGAACCCTGAAGCGCAAACTCAGGCGCGCGCACCGGTAGCGCAGACACATCATGTGACACAGGATTATTATTACGCAAGTTCAGCTCAAGCATGAAATTAAATGAAAACCCACCATTTCTACCATGAAACGCCGCAGGCTCAGAAAGCTGCACGAGAATAGGCGCGCTTACATCATACGCAAATGCATACTTTTGCATGCCAAACACAAACCCAAACGTGTTTTGAAACGTATCAGGACCACACAGTTCACCACGACAGTTCAAGTCAAAAAACAAAGGCCACCAGTCCAAAAACGAAAAGCGCGCACCAATACCCGCATGACGCTCCTGCAAAGGCACAAGCATGTCACGATTGTAAAACAATTCAAACAAGCGCTTGTCTTTCAAATCCTTAGGCGCAGCACGCCACGCAAAAGAATCAGCACCCCAGACTTGCAGTAGCGGAATGTAGGACGACAAAATTTGGGTGAGCTTGCGCTGCACATCAGACTTTACCCAAAACACACCAGACCCCACGCCAAGCTCAGTTGCGCTCAACGGCGGAAGACTATCAGCACTCACGCGCGAAAAACCAGTAATAAGATTCTTGGTTGCATGCTCCAAAAACTGATGCTCAGACTCAAGCTTGGTAAGCACATCAGCAATCTCATACAACTCCTGCAAACGCACATCAAGCGCGCCCACAAACCCATCAAGATGAAATGACTTAGTAGCTGTGGAAGGCACTCCAGAGCCCACAACAGAAACTGCTGAAGACACAACAAGAGGATATGAAACTTCAAGCAGAACATTACTTGAGGTAATTGTAACTGCTGTTTTTGGACTTTTTTTTGTGGAAACAGAAAGTGCAGGAAATGCTTTGAAGCCTTGCACACACGAAGCAAGATTTTCATCAACATAACCCTCAAGCTCATGCTGAATACTTGGCCTGCGAGAACCTGCTCCTGAAAATCCTGCACCACTGCGAAGCAAAGGCTGATGAGAATTAAACACACATGACACGCAATCGTTCTTTGAATGCATAAACAACCAGTACGGAACCTTCACAGGACTATTCGGGCTCGCACGCACCATCTCACTCTCAGTTGGAGCATTTGCCAGCACAGGAAGCTGAGGCGCAACATAGCCTCCCTGACTACCAATGAAGCGCAACCCATCCTCACCCACTTGCTCAACACAAGACGTGACAAATGCAAATAATGACTGCACTTCAGCAGGCGCATCAGCAACAACAGAAGGAATACTCTTCGAAGGCACACGCGTGGCAAACTGACGCACATACACCATGCTCGCAACCAATACCAGGAGCACTAACCCCAGAATGATGTACATGGTAATTTGACCCTTGCTACCCATAACAACCCTCTTTTTTTCAAATACGCGTTATATTCATACTACTGACGAAAGCTCAGAGTTAAGGTATATAAATATAACGGCGAAATGAAAAATCCCAAGCACCCCAGACTCACTTACGGATTCGAAGTTTGCAACTTGGTCTGCCAAGATTACCAGCGCTACACCTTTTCAATATCGCCCTACACAGTGCTCTACACACCTATGAGCCAATAGAGTGAGCCAATCATCACGACGGAAGAAAAGCAATCAGCTCATACGGTGAGCCAATCATGAGCCAATCCAAAAAAAACACTTATCTATATTTTGTGGTCGAGAGCCAAAAACACTGCAAAACACATGAACCAATCAGGAGCCATTAATGAGCCAATGAATGAGCCATTGATGAGCCAATCATAATCCTACGCACAACTGAGTTTTATAGCAAATGACATGACTTTTTAGACAGTCATCTGTCATTTGCTATTGCGAACTGACCAGTATTGTATAAAAACTTTTGTCAGTGAGTTTACATTGCTTTCTGAAGAGAAGTTTGCTCACGTACGATTCTTCACGCGGGAAGCAACACCCTCTTCGTAAGCCTTTACTAATAATTGTTGGTGGCGAGAGTATGACTTAGCAGAAAGTAGCGCACGTATGTTATCATTTCTATTTTTGGCTCGCTTAACAATTGCTTAACCGTACTTTCTAAATACTCCGACACAAAAATAGTTTCTTTAAGTATTTTTAAGCATCTTTAACAAAAACATAGTTTTGTACTTAGGTATTGAACTACCTAAATATTTATAAATACTGAGGTATTGTGATACTTAAGATGGCTGAATATCCGATTCAATTCATTCGAGGACTTCAAGAAGACAATCCTTGGTGGCAGTCTGGAAAGACAAAGCCAGACATTCCTATTTTTAAACGTAGTGATTACTTTCATCTTGTTGAAGAGTTGGCAACGCCAAGCGTTCATGTACTAATAGGTTCAAGAAGAGTAGGCAAAACTACAGTTATTGATCAAATAATACAGTATCTCATAGAAGAAAAAAAGGTAGATCCAAAACGCATATTTTTTGCTTCGTTAGAAAGACCTTATTTTGAATTAGTGAACGGTAAACTACCTACTGCAATAGAGTTTTTTGAACAAAACGTGTACGGAAAATCACTAAGTCAAGCTTCTGAAATGGTATACTTGTTCATTGATGAAGCGCAATATGATAATGTTTGGGCGCGACTCTTAAAGCAATACCGAGACCAAAAAAGAAAAATCTTCGCCATTGTTTCAGGCTCATCTTCAACAGCAGTTTACAAAGATACCACAGAAAGCGGTGCAGGAAGGTTTGATACACATCATATGATGACAATGAAGTTTAGAGATGTGGTGCGGTTGAAAGTTAAGGACAAAGATAAAGAGTTATTCGCGATTTCTAGAGAACTTCGTGAGGCTTTTGTGCTTGCATGCAAACGTAAAAATCCCTCCACCTATGCAGAACTTGCGGGCAAACTTGTCCCTAAACTATCTATTTTACCAGTATCAGTTGAAAAGCTATTTGAAGAATACTTGCTCAAAGGAGGCTATCCTGAATTTTATATTAACTCTGACTGGAAAAAAATCTCCACATACTATCAAGCGAATGTTTTTGACGCAATAATCCAGAAAGACGTGGTAAACGTGTTTAACATAAAGTTTCCGCAGAGAATACGCAAACTATTGGTACAAGTTCTAGAAATGAGTGGCTCAATACTTTCAAGACAGAAACTTGCAGAATCATTACAAATGGCAGGTCGTCTTAAAACACTCGACCAATATATAGAAGCACTATCTGACGCATTCCTCATCAGGACTGCCCTCAAGTATAAATCATCAAGAGGAAGACCAAGTACTAAAGAAAAGAAATTCTTTGCAGCAGACACAGGACTCAGAAACGCCATTTTAGGAACTGAACAAACAGCATTCACAGGTCACGAACGAGGAGAAATTATTGAAACAGTCGTATTTAACCACTCACTAAGACTAGGATTTTACATAGACAAACAAATAAGAACATACGGATACTACTGGCTGGCAGAAGACGGTTCAGGAGAAAGAGATATTGTGCTTGACATAAGACGAACGCACGAGACAGGAATCCCAATTGAAGTAAAAAGCGGCCAATGCGGTCCGCATGACATCAAGAAAATGAAGATCACAATCGCAGAACTAAAAGCGCCATTCGGCATAATAACCTGCAAAGACACACTAGGAATACAAGACAACGTACTAATAATACCAACATGGCTATTCTTACTAACTTGCTAAATAAAAACTGAGAATTTCAACTATGAAAAAAAGAGCTGAAATCCAAGACACTTACATACCTGAATAAGCACGAACTCATTCGAACAAGCGCTTATCAACACTTAGGCCCAGTCTAGCCCCGCAATCTAAACTCCATTTTGCAGTATAAAGGAGTTTGAATAAGCCATCAAAACCAGTCAACATACTCACTACGTTCGTAGGTTGCACGCACCGTGCAACAGTCCTCAAAGAAGGGGTTTGAATCATTTTGTGAACCTTGGTTTCATGTGGAAAATTTCGGCGCTACGGGACGTACCCCGAGAGCGGGCCTGGAGCCATCGACATAGTCGTTGGCAATGATGTCGAACCTGCCATAGTTGCCGACACCAAGGGACACAACCCGCTCCTGGTTTCGATTTGTAGTAGTTGGTGTCCAGAGTCGTGCTTCTCGTAGGTTATTATTTTTTCGTGGACTGAAATATTGGAATACTGCACCTGCTTGTTCGTAGCCATTACCGAGAAGTTCTCGTAACACATTTCCTGCATTGCCTATTCTAAGCAAGTTTCCCAGTGCTCCTTCTCCTTGCTCTGGTGCCAGAACAACGTAAGACCAATTAGTATCTGCTTTCGTAAATTCAGGAATATCAAGAGTTATCGGAGCAGACCCCCCGGGAAATGTGCCTAGTCGAGAAATTTGTGCCTGTAATCCTGTTTGGTACACAATTTTTGTCAGAGTATTCAAATTCGGTTTTGCAGGATCAAACAAGCCATGGAATAACTTCGTCAATTCATGCATCA
Organism: Candidatus Woesearchaeota archaeon; assembly: GCA_023266895.1. Classification (GTDB taxonomy): domain Archaea; phylum Nanobdellota; class Nanobdellia; order Woesearchaeales; family ARS49; genus JAHFOI01. The sequence continues at coordinate 2,766 of JAHFOI010000017.1, read as the reverse complement.
TAGGTTTGTGAGCAGGATCATTACGCAAGTTATACGCGCGCAACAAACACTGATACAGAATTTCTGCATCCACAGGAGTTCCTGCACCAGGATTTTTTTGCGACCAAGCAGCCCATTGTGCTGGGGTTTTGTTCGCATAGCTATCAAGTGGTTGGGTAATAAGCTCCAATGCTGGAATGATTAGTGACTGGTAAGGAATCTGCTCAAATGAATAATTGCCACTAGAAAGCGTACTCATTGACGCATTGCCAATCTGTGACAGTGGGATTGCAGGCATTGTTGTTGGTGGTTTAGGTTGGTGTGTGGTGTGCGCTTGTTTTTGTACTTTTAATTCGTCCTCTCGGGCTTTTGCTTCTGCGTCTCTGCGCTGGCGTTCTGTAACCCACACTTGGTCCGATCCTTTAAAAAAACCATCAATGAGCTTATCAGCCGAAGCAGTGTTTTGCCTTTTACAGAGTCAGCTGCAAAACGCGCAGCAGAAATACAAGTATTTCTAGAACAAAAAGGACAAATGATTCAAAGTGAAGATACCATGATTGCCGCATGCGCTCTCGTAAGAGGAGAAAAAGTGGTTACTCGAGACAGCGGATACACAAGAATTCCAGGACTTGTTGTTTTGAAATATTAAACAACAGATCAGCACCACAACGTTTCTCAGTATGGTTTCTTGAGTGAGGTCTTCCAAAGCTGATCAAAATAATTCTTGAATGAATCAGCCACAGACTTACTTGTTATCTGAATCACAAAAGGCTGTTCCACCCACACACCCAAAATAGTGGTGTTCTTGAAAATATCAACTGAGGTAGGAGTTTCTTGCGCAGTGTAGCGTATCTTACTATATGCTGAAGTTGGATCAAACTCTGGGGATTTTGAGATTTTTTTGTGCACGATAAGCTGCTGCGTGATACCGATCGCATCAGTTTGGGCTCTCCAGTGCCTGAAAAACCGACTGCGCTGCACGGAAAGCGCTTCAGGAATACCGAATGCATAACACACATCACCTTTTTTTGCATCCTTGATAAGAAGATTAAACACGTTTTTAATTGCAGGCCAACCAGTAAACACCTGCACGCTATGACTTGGCTCTTGCGCATTGGTTTGCGCCAAAAGTGCGGGCAGGTTTGCAAGAAAGTCTTTTGTCTGCTGCTCAAGCTCAGTTTTTTTCTCAGTCAGGTATTCCTGAATAAGCCGCGGATCAATAGCTTTGAACAGCTTCACTCCATTTTGCGTGATAAAACTACACAAGCCTTTTGCAATAAGACGCTCAAGAATTTCATACACTTTAGAACGCGAAATTCTTGCTTCAGTTGTAATTGGACCTGCACTACACTGTCCTTTCTTGAGCAAGGCAAGATATACTTTTGCCTCACCAGTTGTGAGACCAATTTTCTCAAGCACAGTTGTGTTCATTTCAGCAGTCTAACATCAGCAGTATATAAAACTTAGCTATGTTGTCTCTTAAGGGGGTGACAATGAATAATAGCGCCACTAATAACCACTAGACAATAATAAAATCACAGGGGGAGAGAAACCATGACTGAGAAAGAAAAATCATTACGAATCACAAAAAATTGCAACTTACTTTTGTTCTTGCTCATACTGACCAGTTGTGCAACTCAAATAACTGAACAGCCAGCTCAGCGTGAACCTATCGTGCTCGCATGGATTGGCCCACTCACTGGACCTGTTGCATCGCTTGGCATTGATAATTTTCGGGGCATTGAACTTGCAGTAAAACAAGTAAATGAACAAGGAGGAATTAATGGCCAACACATCAACCTGATTGCTGAAGACGATCAAATGCAACAAAAAAATACTCTGACTTCCTACCAAAAAGTTACTACCAAAGATGATGCAAGAATTGTGCTCAGCCCATCATACAGTGGACTTCTTACGCTTGCACCCTTAGCTGATGCTTCAAAAACAGTTATGATAGACAGCCTTGACACAAGTGAAGAAATAGCAAACGCAGGAGACTACACCTTTGGTGTTGGCGTGTATGACGAAGGCATTGGATTTACGCTTGCTGAATTTTTAGCAAGCTCACTGAAACAAACCAAAACAGCAGTTTTTTACAACAATGAAGACGCATTCATGGTCTTAGTAAATCAAGCATTCAAAGAAAAATTCGAGTCATTTGGCGGAACACTCATGCTTGATGAATCATACACCTATGACACGAAAGATTTTAGAACACCCTTACTAAAAATCAAGGACTCAGGAGCAACAAGCATACTGTTGCTTGGCTATGATGAAGCAGGCTTTATTGCAAGACAAGCGCAAGAAGTTGGTGTGAACACAACGCTTTTGGGAACAGATACCTTACGAAGCCAGAACTTTCTTGCAAATGCAGGAAGCGCAGCCCAAGGCATGTTTATCACATACTGGGATTCAAACACAGAAGCCTACAAGAAATTCATACACGACTTCACAGAAAAATATGGAACAGCACCACAACAACCACTCTATGCAGCAGTAGGTCATGATACTATCACAGTACTGACCGCAGCACTCGCGAACACACAAAATAATAATTCCACACTACACAATGAACTCTATAGTCTCAAAAACATAACAGGCCTAAGCGGAACACTCAGCATGAGCCCTGATGGAATTGTGAGAACTGTGCGAGAACAAATTTTCAAATATGAAAATGAAAGCTTTGTGAAAGCTACGTGAGAGAAAAACTGAACAGTTTTTTTCAGAAAAAAATAATGTGTACAAAACTATCTACAAAAATATTAAGAGAAAAAAACTCAAAAAACC
>JAHFOI010000044.1 GCA_023266895.1 Candidatus Woesearchaeota archaeon | reverse complement strand
AAAAAACAATCTTTTTGACAGCATGTTCTTGTGCAACTTCTACCATATTTTTGGTGCCTTCAACATTTGCGCGTTGATATTCTTGAGCATCAGTTGACTTAATGAGTGCTGCAAGATGAATTATTTCAGTGATATCAGGGAAAAACTCAAATGCTTGCTCAACACTATTTTTTGAGGTAATATCTCCGTAGATTACCTGAACACCCATTTTTTTGAGAAAACTACCATCCTCTTTTGCCCACACAAAGCACACAACTTTTTCCTTTTTCTTTAAGAGTTCACGAATTAAGTATTTGCCAATAAAACCCGTGCCGCCAGTCACAAGAATCATGTGTGCAAAGCATAGTCAGTGATTAATAAAGATTATGGCCTGACTGGATATCTTGGGCAATCCACTGTGGGGAAGCGAAATGTTTAAAAAGAGCGGTGTGTGACACGAGAAAAGGTGACTCGTATGCCAGAAGATGCTGATAGAAAATTCTCAAAACAACTCATTGGAAAAGTTGTGGTAAGTAAGAGCGGTAAGCGTTTTGGTGAAGTGGGTGATATAGTTTTTGAAACAAAATCAGGAGAGCTTATTCATCTTGTTCTTAAAAGCCCAACGCCATACATGGAAAAAATGGAATTAGAACGTACAAAAGAAGGCAACATACTTGTGCCTTTCTCTGCAGTCATAGCTATGGGTGATTACTTAGTTGTGAGTGAAGAAGATTTAGGCGCGTAGGTTTTTAACTTTTTTAGGGTCATTAATGCATTTTTTGTTCAAAATTTTTACTGTAATTTTTAGAACTGCCTGTTGTTTTGCCAAATCTTTTTAAACAAACACGCACGGAACATATGTATGAGCGATATTTGGACAGAAAAATACAGGCCAAAAAACTTTGAAGATATTAAGGGGCAAGATGATATTGTTCGTAAGGTTAAAGCCTTTGTTGAACAGCAAGCAATGCCGCATCTTTTATTTACCGGGCCTGCAGGTGTGGGAAAAACAAGTTTATCCTTGGTCATTGCACGAAAATTATTTGGTGATAACTGGCGAGAGAACTTTTTAGAACTTAATGCGTCAGATGATAGGGGTATTGATGTTGTGAGGAACACTGTCAAGGATTTTGCACGCACACGTGCCATAGGCAATGTGCCTTTTAAAATCATTTATTTAGATGAGTGTGATGCACTTACACGAGAAGCTCAACAAGCATTGAGGCGTACTATGGAAAATTATGTGCAAACTTGTAGGTTTATTCTCTCTGCAAATTATGCTTCAAAAATTCTTGATCCTATTCAGTCTCGATGTGCTGTTTTCAAGTTTAAGCCTCTTGCTAAAGAGCATGTGTTGTTGCTTATCAATAAAGTTGCGGAGCAAGAAAAACTCCTGATTGATGACAACGCAAAAGAAGCACTTATTTTCGTAAGTGAAGGAGATTGTCGACGTGTTGAAAACATACTTCAAAGTTGTGCAGCAGTTGCTGATACTATTACTGAAGAAACAGTGTATAGTATGGCAAGTAGTGCACGACCTCAAGAAGTGAGAGAGTTGTTGCAACTTGCGCTTACAGGCGATTTTATCAAATCGCGAAACAAATTAACTGATATCATGCACAAATTCGGTCTTTCAGGATTGGATATCATTAAAGGTGTGCAAAAAGAAATCTGGAATTTAGACTTAGATGGCAGAACTGCTGCAAGTCTTGTTGATACGTGTGGCGAAATAGAGTTTAGAATGGTTGAAGGAAGTGATGAATTCATACAGTTAGAGGCATTATTGGCAAGGATAAGTGTGGCGAAGAAATAATATGCTCTTTATCTCTCTGATGCTTTCACAGTAATATCTGCGCGTTTTTGCATATTATAATCATACAAGAGGGTAATTGTAATAGGTTGTTCAAAGTCAGTACGCTGATTTACTTGTTGAGTACAGCTAATGGTTTTTGTGCCATCAATGAGCACTACGTTTCCTTCAACTTCAGTGCCTTGTTTATGACCAAGGCTTGTGCAAGTAAGTCCTGGAATTTTGGTATCAACCTTAACTAATACTTTGTTTTTAAAACGTTCATTCACGCATTTCGTGTTTTGCTCATACAATGCACCAGTACCTGCTTGTTTGATATCAAACGTGAACCCGATTTTATCTTTTCCGCGTTCAAATTCTTGCACATTTTGGACTTGTACAGGTGCTCCAGAATTTGATACTTTTTTTGTTTCTTGAATCTTACAAACAGTACTTTCTTTAGTGCTTAATACATCGCTAAGCAAGCATAGGTAGCTAACTGCTGTTGTGCCATACAAATGACATACGTCAACTTTTAAAGGAAATTTTTGTGATGCTCCAACAACTTTGCCAAGATAGCTCAAGCTTGCAAACTCTACAGTTGCTGGAGGACTTTTCAACATGTTGCCTTGCGTGTCTTTACGCGCGCCAAGTATATCATCTTCAGGACTTAATGCAAGCGCTTCGTCAACTTTGCCAAATTCAGCTGGATTAATGCCAGATACGCTTACTCGAATATTTTGGCGAGGAATAGTAAACTCACCTTTGTTTTCCAATTTCACAACAATATCAAAAGGGTCATTATTGCCATCAAATACAGAGCTGCGCAAGTTCAAAAAATCAAATGAAATACCTTCAGTACCACCAATAAAGGGGTCTGCTTTGTCAATTACTGGGGTATTTGTATCTTTACATGCAACAAGTAACAAGCAAAACAATGCAATCACAATAAGGCGCTTCATACCCAAAAGCCAGTGTGATTGTTATATAAAGCTTTCTTAAGAAAAATAGAAAATGAAAAAGCAACACTCGCTTAGGTCTTCACAATTTCCACTTTTTGATGAATTTGATTTCTATACCCGTACTTGAGTATGATTGTGAGAGGTGTTGTGTATGCTGAGTTTGTGCGAATGTTGTTGAATTCACACACAAATGTTGCTTTTCCTCCAGATAATCTCACAAAATTTTGATCTAGTGGTTTACACGTGTGTTTAATGCTTACTCCTGAGATAAGTACATCTGTGACTTCAACATGATCAATTTCATCAAATGCAATGCCTCGCGGGTCATACGGAGAGCATTTTTGCAGTAATGAAAGACCTGGTAAGAATACATCGCCACCTCCTACGTTTGCAATAGTAATCCTAAACACAGTGCGACCAGGGCGTGCTTCAACACCAACATTATTTACTGCAACAGGAGCTGCTTGACTGCCAAAACTGACACTTTGTGGAGTGCAGGCTTTTGTTTTAGTTGTTTGAGTATATGGATCAGGGTCAACACATACAGCACCGCTTGCAAGGGTTTCATACCCATAACACGCAGTTGCTACAAGTGTAAATGGATATTTGTCGCCAGTCAGGCGTTGAATGCCAGCTTTCACACTTGCTGAATCAAATCCGCCACGAGTGTTAAATTCATCTTTTCCCTCAACACGAATGGGAACTCCAGTAAATGGAACGCCAAGAACAATACTTGGATCAAAGCCTGAAAAATATACTCTATCGCCAGGACTGTTTACAGGAAATGCGCCAACATTTGAAATTTCAACTACTGCATTAAATTCCTCAGAATCATATAACTTTGGTGGAGGAATATTTGGAGAAAACCTTAACTGTAAACCTTGGGTGCCTGTTCTAAATGATTCAGAAGGTTGTGGTGTTTTGTTTGTTACAGTGGTGCATGCTGAAAGTACAACTAAAAAAATAAGTGCGCACGCAAGATTTTTCATATACCTTGACACCAGAGAGAGCGTATATAAATATTTGCCTTGAAAAAAAAGATTTTTAAGTAAAAGCTATCGTGTGATTTGAATGTCTTTGCGTATCGTGCTTGTATAGCCGTAGTCGAGCACAATACGTAATGGACTTGTGAATGCGCCAATATTCTGAAGTACCTCACTTGCTTGACAGCGAGCAGTTGATTCTTGACCCAAATGCAGTAGTGAAGGTTCACATATGAGTTCTTGCTCGCCCAAAAAGGCATGGAGCTGAACAGCATTTAATTCCTCAGACTTTAAAGGTTTAGAAGAGCATGCTTCATTCACGCGTTGCTGAGCAAAAACCTGACCTCCACCTACATTTGCGACTGTGATCATGAATTGTGGTAGCACACCTTCTTCATGAGGAATCATGGATGCTTGCACTTGACGTACTGCAACAGGAGCACCCTGACTTCCTAACAAACCTATCACTCCTTGTGTGCATGACTTTGTATCTTTACGTGCGCCTAATGGATTGCTATCAACGCATACAGTTCCAAATGCTTCAGTTTTGTATGCATAGCAAAGAGTCACGCGTACACTTGTTTCTTGATGTTGGCTTTGCGCAAGCAATGGAAGCGTAACTGCATTGACTGAACGTATAACCTTTTCACCAGTAGAACTATATAAGTTCCTGCCACGCAGTCTGGTGAGGGCTTGTGGTTTTTGCACTAATTGCACAAATTCATCATCAACACTTAACAAATAAACAGGTCGTTGTACATCGCTTATGCCGCGATTTTCAAATTCAAGCCCAATCACGAACTCAGACTCAGGATACACTTGAGTTTGTGGAGCATCAGGCAAAAATTGTACTATGATACCTTCTGTTCCTGAACGCGTAAATGTTGATTGTCCTGGTAATCCAAACTGACAGGATGAAAGAAGTACAACTAATAAGATTATGAATGGTTTTGTTTTCATGTGACTGTAATGCTTGTTGATCTCTCAATTTCATACTCATAATCAATACTTGTTTTGAAAAAACGAACTCCTAAAGGTTCTTTGCCTAGAAGTTTATCATATGCTTTTTTTTGCACGCGCAAGCCAACGCGAAGCTGGCCACCTACTCGTTTAATATCAGGCTGATAAATTGCAGAGATAGGTATTTCACATGAATTTCCATTGAGGGTAAGCTCGCACTGGTTATCATATGCATAGCCATTCATGTCAGCAATTTCAACACCTTCAGGCACAAACACAGTCATGGCTTTAATACCAGTTATCCTGCCTTGCCATTGATTGGTCATGCTGATTTGCAAGCTCAAAAACTTCTCAGGATCCTGACGATCAATCTGAACTGGTAATGGTGCTTCAGATAGTGCCATGCCAATATTGACAGGTCCTGGTGTGAATATTGCAACAGGTGCTTTGTCTTTTATTTTGTATTGGTCTAATGGATTAATGTGTTCACGCTGTAATCCGCGTACGCGTTCTGCGTCCATGACATATGTGCGTAAATATGCTGATGTTGTGAATGAAAACACAGCGTGCATGGCTACAGTTTGTTGGCCTTTTTCAAGCACGTCCTTGCTAAATCTGCATTCAATATCTCGTGCATCTTGTGATGAAACAATGAATTCTGGTTTAGGACGAATCTCACAACCTGATGTGACACCGGAACTACAAGAATATTTTGGGGTTTCACGAGAGCAACAACTGCAGGATAGTTTGATAGTGACTGGACTGTCTAGTGTTTGTGCTTGTAGTCGTGCGAAAATTGTTGCAGGCATTTTCTCACGAAGTGTTTGTTGTACAACTTGCAATGGACCAAGATCTACGCCTAATCGTTTGCCTTGTTGTGACTCAACACGGCCAGTGTATACATCACCGTATGCTGCAAGCTCAAAACTTTGTTGTGTTTCATTAGCTACTTCACGAAGTGTAATAATGCTTGTGCTCCAAAAACCGCGAATACTCTGCCATGCTTGTGATCCAATAGCCCATAAGGTAAATCCTGGAGTAAATGAGGGAAAGGTGGTGTCTAAACCAGCAGCGCTTATTGCTGGTTGAATAAAGTCAGAGAAATAAGCAATCACGAGTAAAATAACGACAAATACATAAATTATTCCTACAATAGTTGTGGTACTGGTTGGCCTGATAAATGCAAGATATATTGCCCATGCTGGACAAATTGCAATAACCACTGAAAAAAC
>JAHFOI010000043.1 GCA_023266895.1 Candidatus Woesearchaeota archaeon | reverse complement strand
CAATAACACCCTTACTAATGCGCAAAAAGTTATTCTCGCCCAAAGAATGATACTTATAGGTTGAAAACAAATCCTTGAATTGAAAAAAAGTGTTTGGAACAGAAGTAATTGAAAGAGAATCTTTCGCAACAGAGAAGTGGGCGTTATATACCTCGTTTGCCTGAATATCACCTATTGTAACAGTTTTTGCGTTTGTGAGCGAGAGTTCATTGTTTTCAAGAGTAACATCAGTTCCTTCACCTACTATGATTCCTGGAGCAGTGATGAGTTGTGCCTGACCAATTGCAATAGGTGTTTTGCCATCAGTTTTTACACTTGACGCAGCATCAATAGTGAACTTTTTATCTAAATGAATGTTTGTTGCATCACTTACACTGACTCCTTGAGACTTAAACTCAACTGCTTGCTGAACAAACTTGCCATCCTTGCTCAGCTGAAGATTAAGACCCTCAATGCTTTTTCCAGCAATAGTTAACGGACCATAATCAATGACAAAACCACCCTCAACAACAGAAACAGTAGACTCAGGAGGAATTGATATATCAGGATTTGATTTGATAAGAGCATCACGAGCGGATTGCTCGGCTGGGGAGAATTCGAATTGACCGGTGTTAGGGTTAAATTGCTGTTCAGCAAAAGCTTTAGGAATTATCAACAGTAACAGAAATACTAAAATTGTCAAAATTCTCTTCATCAGATACTTTCTTAAAAAGGAGCTATTTATTCTTTCCTATAAAAATAGTATCTTCATTCTTTTTTATTCTTTTTCTAATTATTTCCGAATTTGGCTCTGGGGGTTCAAAAAGTATTCCTATTCTGTCATAAAATAATGCTTTAGTTCTTTCTCCAAGCTCATCATGAAATATTGCCAGTCCAGAATGTGCGTAAAAATATCTTGGTTCTTTCTTCATGGCAAGTTTATAAAATCGAGCACCTTCATTTTTTTCTCCTTTGAGCATTTTTGCAGCGCCAATCATGAATACTGTCACATGACGATTTTCTAATCTCAGGCTTTCTTCAAACTTTTTTATCGCTTCAGCATACTTTCTTTCTTGCATGAGTTTGGCACCATCTTCTTCAAGATGTTCTGCTTCTTTTGAGAAGTATTTTATCTGTCCTACTTTTGTTATAGGTGGCAAAAATTCTTTTGCTTGAGCATACGTTTTGAGTGCTTCACCAAATTTTTCTTGTTCGCCTAATGAGAATCCTATTCTGTAAAGCAGTCTTCCTTTTTCTTCTTTGTCGGGTAATTTATCAAGTAAGCTTGTGTATCCTTTAACAGCATCAGCATATTTTCCTTCTTCATATGCCTTATCAGCTTGTTCTTTGAGGGTTTTAGCATCAACTTGCTCAGCCCTTGGTTGCTCCTGCGCCTTTACTTCTAAAGGAGAAAGTCCTACGAGTGCTGCATTAGTTGCCAGCAATAATAACCAGTTAATTCCCGCACGTCCCCGCATAGTCTGTAGTATGGATATTGTAGTATAAAAAGGTTGGTGCATTCTTGTTTTTTGAACACTGGACAAGTGCGCAGAGGATTTATAAATTCAGAACCATTCCTGAGCATAATGATAATTCAGTCTGGTTTTTCAAGGTCTGAAGAAGAGGTCTTGCTCGTATCATCTGTACTGCGTAGGCTTGACTCAGGAAAACTTGGTTCATTAGCACATAGAATTTTGTGCCAAAAGATCCAATATCTTGCTCAGCATTTCAAAATCACACCTCCTTATTCTTATGGACTTTATTTGCATGGACCATACTCTCCAGATCTTGCAAAAGATTTATTTTTCTTAGAAAACCAAAAAACTCCAGTATCACAAGAGCAATTTCTTTCTCATGAGTTAGAAGAACGTTTTATGCGGCTCAAAGAATTTGTTCAATCAAAGGATTTGCGATCAATGGAAATTATTACTACGCTACACTGGCTCTTGCAATCAGGATTCTCATCTGAACAAGCAATTCTGAAGATAAAAGAACTTAAAAAAGCAACTCCAGTTGAGATTAAATTTGCTCAAGAAACCTTGCAAAAAATACCATGACAACCCTGAAAGAAGCAACACAAAAAGAATTTAGAGAGCTCACCCTCATAGAACCTTCTCTCAAATCATGTCTCAAAAAAGAAAAACTCTTGATACTAAAACATTCTGTCGCCAAGTCTTTGCAAATAGACCCGCTCCTGAAAGTTGAGATTTCTATACGAAAGTGTGATAAATTAGGTGTTTTTGAGAAGTGAAGTTATGCCATACACGCCAGTTTCTCTGCCTCCCTTGGAACAGAAAAGACGTTGGTATTATGATGCTTGCGCACTTGACAAAAACAAGAATGTACCTCAAGAAATAATAAACCTTGCACACCAAGGAAAGGTTGCAGTCACCAGCCATCTTGCCATTGGAGAAGCGTTCAGTAATGTTCTTCAAAAATCTTTGGAAAAAGAGAATCCCTCGATTCTTACAGAATTTGTGGAACTCTTAAAAGGGTTGCGGGAGGGGAGCTATCTCTTTGTAAAAGGTCATGATTCAGTCAAAGAAGAATATGATTTACTGCGCGAATTATCTTGCATAAAAAGCAACCAGCGTATTCATCTTGCAGACATGATGCATCTCGCAACTGCAATAGGCTTCCAGTGTGACCAGATACGCACTTCTGATCCTGATTTGATTGGAATTTCAGGAAAAGAACTAAGAGAATTTGCCAAAACCCGAAGCTGTCATGACTTCTTATGCCGAGAAATCTGAGAAAATGAAAACTCCCAACCACCCCAAGGGTTGCTCGCTTTGGCTCGCAATCCTCGCCTGCTGTCTCGGAGTGGGGTATCTCTATACAAGCAAGAGGAGTTTTCAATGTTTCATAACCCTAAAAAATTTTACTCACCCAGTCACCGCAAGCGGTGGGGTATGAAACAAATCAATCTTTTACACAACTGATTCACGTTAATTCATTTTTTATGAACTCAACTAATTTGGGAAAACATGCCTTTGCTATGGAAATAGCATCTTGAGCTTCAAGAATTGAGGGCACATAGCCATAATAATTAATGTTGTGACGAACCTTTCTTAGTGTGTTGATGAGTTGTAATGGACGAGAAGTATTTATGGGAATGAGTAAGAGTTCTTGAATGGGCGCTACGTGATCTTGAGAAACAATTCCTTTTGAAACAAGTCGTGCATCGCCAAGCATGCGAAAACATTCATAAATATTTCTTATGATATTAAACGCAGACTCCGCAGTAAGAGATAGTTGAAGCGTATAGCCTAATTCTCGTTCAGCTGCGTGTACAATGCTTAATGCATTCTTCTTGTCAGGATGCTTCAATTGGTTCAAGGGCTAACCTCAAGAAATCCATCTAACACGATCCCATTCGCAATGTTTGAAAACAAATTGAGATCAATGTTGGTTCTGGAAAAAATGTGTGTGTTCACAGGCACGTTTTTTCTGTAGCCCAATTCCTGTATGATTCCTAGCTGAGAAATGGTCAATGCGTTATTGTGGAGCACCTCAACAGCAATGTCTATGTCGCTTTTTTCAGTGTCTGAAGCCCAGCGATAACTGCCAAAAAGAATAATAGCACGTGATTGAGGAACTGATTTTCTGACTGCTTCAACAATTCCTGATTCATAGATTTTGCTCAAGTGATAAGGCATTTTTCTCATGAGAAAATAACTATGTTGAGAATTTGAAGATATAAGCCATGCTTTACCTACCACTTCTTTTGACAAAAATCCTTCTGTTGTTAGAGCACCTACTGCTTGTTTTGTGGAGGTTTTGGATGAATTGATACCTCGTGAAAGATCAGACAAGCTTATGCGTGAATTTGGAAATGCATAAAACCAGCTAAGGCATTTATCATAGGCACGTTCCAATGTTACTCTTGCACTTTTTAAGGTATTTTTTGGCTTCATCACGCATCGAATATTCTGAGAACTATATAAGCTTTTCTGTTACTTTATAGTTTCATTGAAGCTCAGATAAACTTTATGAGAACCAGAAGAGGAATTGCCCTCAATTCAAAAAAAGAAGAGATGACGTATTTGTTGGGGAAATCGCAAACGCAAGGGCCTGCACAGCATGCAGACTTGTCTGGCGATCAGGTCTCGTCTTGCGGGCTCTGTCCTAAGTCTCGGTTTTGACCTCGCCCATTCTGCCGTGCTCGCAAACCTTACACAACCTTTTTCGCCCTACAGCCTCGATGTCATCACTTCGTTCTGAACACCTACTCAGTAACGTTCGTAGGAGTCATCGGGCAGGCGCCCCATGCACCAAAATCTGCTCGCACCGAAAAAGAGGCAGAATGGTACACTTAGGACAGCGCCCGTCTTGCGGTGAACTTTTTGAGTGTTGGGCAAGTAAACTGCCAGGGCGAGTGGCATTTTTGTCACACTTTAGTATGTTCACACCAGAAGGTCTTTTCATCAAGAATTATATAATTATATACCATAAGTATATAAGCGAACTATGTTACTACTGTAAGGTGATTTAAATGATGAAAAAAATAGTTTGCGTAGATGAACGATCTTGTGCAAGACGATGCAGAATTTTGAGAGGTGACAGCGATGAGTTCAGAGCTAAGTAACACTTTGCTGCTTATTTTCCTTTGGAGCGCTGTGGGGGTTATTCCGCGCATCTTATGGGAGTTATACTGCGTTAAAGAAAACTATGCCATCTTCAGTCCAGATTGGTTGCACATAGGTTTTGATGCCTTGGCATCGTTTGTTTTTGGCACTATTGGTGTATTGTTTTTGATAGACATTGGAATCTTGCATTCCAAAGGCGTATTGTTTGGTCCTGAAGCTGTTGCAAGTGTAGGGGGCTTTTTTGGTTCATTGCTTCTCAAAAAAATCGCGAAATGGGCGGGCATAGAAATGCCTCGTTTTGTAAACTTGAGCTTGCCAGGTCGTCAGAGTAAAGCAATAGAGTTTGTGCGAAAGTACAAATCAATTACTAATAATGAATATCAGCAGCTTGCGAAAATAAGTGATTCCACAGCAACTCGAGACCTTGAAGAATTAGTTCGTAAACGCGTGCTTCGCAAAGTTGGCGATAACAAAGCCACAAGGTACGAGGGAACGCAAAATGATTGAAGAAAAAAATTTGGGTGTTCTTAGGAAAAACCTTGATGAGGCACTGTGTTCTTTTGCAACATCTGTGAAAAATGCACAATGTCAGATTCACCATATTGAACGAGCAAATGAGGATTTGCAAAAGAGAGTTACTAGTGCACTTGCGGAGCTATGTTTCTGTATGAGCGGCTGGAGTTTACTTCAGAAAACAACAGCTGAGTTATACACGATTGCCACCACTGACAAACTTACAGGACTGTTTAACCAAAGATATTTAGAGGAAGTTATGAAACCTCTGATTGAAAAAAATCCAAAGTCTGGTGTGATATTCATGGATCTTGATAACTTTGGTTTGTATAACAACAAGTATGGACATCAGCAAGTTGATGTGGCATTGACAACTATTGCTAATGTTGTAAGCGCTTATGCAAACAGTGGAGCAGTTGCAAGATACGGTGGTGAGGAGTTTTCTATTATTTTTGCAGAATATTACAAAGAAAAAGGTGATGTGATAAGAATTGCGGAAAAAATTCGAAAGTATGCAGCAAACACCAGGATAAGTCCTTTTTCGATTGACATTACTGCTGCAGAGGTAGTGCGCAAATTCGGCGTTTCAAATCGACTGATCAGCACGATAAAAAGATACTTGGCAAATACAGGCAGTAGCCTTCCAATATCCTTACCTTTTGAAGTCAGAACCTATCTGGAAAACTTAGAACATGTAACTCTAAGTATCGGCGTTGCAATGCGAAAAAACAAAGAGTCTGCTGATAGCCTCATTAAGCGAGCAGATGATGCAATGTACTGTGCGAAGCAGGCTGGTAAGAATCAGGTTTTTACTGCAGTTTAGAATTCTCAAAATAAAGCTCCCAATCGGGGCAGAGCCCCGGGGTATCCGACTAGAATAGACTTAGCTTTAATTGATTCTCGTCTCGTCCTTGATTCTTGATGTATTGTTTCATGGCTTCCTCACCATA
>JAHFOI010000016.1 GCA_023266895.1 Candidatus Woesearchaeota archaeon | reverse complement strand
TGTTTTTTTAAGCACTGACTTTGTTATCTACCCAGGAAGCAATCCGTATCGTGACACTAAACTTGATGCAGAAAATATTCTTAAGGCAAGTTCTTTGAATTATACGGTGCTACGACCAACACCAGTGTATGGACTGGGAGATGACAAAAATTTTGATAGTGTGTTCGCATTAGTCAAAAAGTATCCTATCATTCCTGCAATTACCTGTATTATGCAGCCAGTTCATGTTGAAGATGTTGTAGATGCGATTTGCAAATGTTTACGAAGCCCAAAAACTGTGCGCCAAGAATATAATCTTCCTGGAGGCAGTGTTGTGTCATTTGCGCAAATTCTCAAACTTATTGCCACACAAATGAAAAAAAAACGCCTTGTTATTACCCTGCCAAACTGGATTCTTCTTCCACTACTTTGGATGTATGAAAAAATTATGCCACACCCTATCGTACGATATTATCAAGTACACAAATGGACTATTAACCGAATTCTTTCATTAGATCAACTAAAAAACGCAATTCAGTACAAACCTCGATCTTTTGAAAAAGGCATGACACAAACCCTAAAACAAGCAGGCACAGTATGACCTCCTGCCCTGTGTGTTGCAATCACCATATCAAAGAAATTGATCACAAACTCTTCATTTTCCGGTGCGAATCGTGTACACACCTGTTTTCCATAACAAAAGTTCGAGAACAAGAAGTGTATGCTGAAACATATTACTTAAAAGAGCATGAAAACTGGTTTCGCCATCCAAATTACAAATATTTTTCACAAATCCTGAATCAGATTCATGCGCACACCACACTACCGCTAACATTACTTGACGTGGGCTGCGGTAAAGGTGATTTTTTAAAATATGTTGGGGCACATGATACAACAGCTCACCTTTCAGGAATTGATATTACAAAAAATTCACACCCTCAAATTCAGTTTATACAAGGGAATATCATGACCTACAACTTTCGGCAGACCTATTCTGTTATTACTGCATTTATGGTTATCGAGCATGTAAACGCATTGATCGCATTTGTACAAAAACTACACACCCTTCTCAAACCTGAAGGCACGTTATTTATTTCAACAATAAATAATGAAAGTTTGATGTATACACTTGCACGTATGTTGCGTTGGTTTGGGGTACGCGATGCGTTTGAACGATTGTATTCTCATCACCACGTACAACACTTTTCACCACAATCTCTACATCACGTCTTAGAACAACAAGGATTTACCATCAGCTCTCATAAAAATCACAATTATCCTCTCAACGCAGTCGATGTACCTAAAAGAAACTGGCTCATCACAAAAATGTATCTTTTGACTGTACGCATGATCTTCTTTATCTCAGCACCACTGGGTTTAGGAATGCATCAAACTATAGTATGCAAACGTTCAAAAAGTGTTATACCCGTAAAGAGATGAAAACATAACATTTTAATAGTAGTTGTTGTTTACCTCAATCAGATGTCAAAAGGCTTGCTTTTCAGGTGAGTGGTAACACACTCTCTGGAGTCAAGGTGACAAAAAAGGGGGAGGGTGGCAATGATTGTAAAGGACGAGTTATTATCAAAGTTAAGACGATTTTTTGCATTGAACTTATATGAAGTGAAAATTTGGACTGGTTTGTTGTCTCGTGGTGTAGCAACTGCAGGAGAATTAAGTGACATCGCAAATGTACCACGAAGCCGCAGCTATGACGTCCTCGAAAGCCTCGAACGCAAAGGATTCGTCATCATGAAACTCGGCAAACCAATCAAATACATCGCCGTACCACCAACAGAAGTAGTAGAACGAGTAAAAAAAAATATGAAACAGGAAGCTGACGAACGCATCAGCCGTTTAGAAGATCTTAAGTCAAGTGACGTCCTTCATGAACTTACCACACTTCATACGCAAGGAGTTGAATTAATTGAGCCATCAGACTTAAGTGGAAGTTTGCGTGGAAGACATAACTTGTACTCACACCTTGAACTTACTGTTCGCAATGCAGACAAAAGTGTAACTATCTTAACCACACCCCAAGAGTTCTTACGAAAAGTTGAAGGATTAAAACCTGTCTTTGAAAAGCTTAAGAAAAAAGGTGTGAAGATCCGTATTGCCGCGCCAATTAATACCAAAGAAGCGCGCGATGCTATGAGCGAAATAAGCAACATGGCTGAAGTTCGTCATACTGACAGTAAAGGCAGATTTTGTATTGTTGATGGTAAAGAAATTGTGTTTATGGTATTGGACGATCAAGAAGTTCATCCAACCTATGATGTAGGCATTTGGGTGAATACACCTTTTTTTGCAAGCACCCTAGAAAACTTGTTTGACCATGCCTGGAAAAATATGAAACCTATGAAGTAATAAAACATGGTTGACCTAAAAAAAATTGGTGCAGCACTGCATCCTTTGGAAAGGAAAATTCTTCCTCTTATTGAAACTCAAAAAGAAACACCATCACTCGTACGTTGTTCAGGACTTAAAGAAGTGGAAGTTTTGCGTGCATGCCAATGGCTAGCTCATAAAAAACTGATAACCATAACTCTTCAAGAGAAAATAGTTGTTCGTCTTGATAAAAACGGAATTTCTTATGCTATGAAAGGCTTGCCTGAAAAAAAGTTTCTTGAAGCACTAGGTGATAAAGAATTAACACTCACCCAAGTTGAAAAAAAGGCAGGTATTCAGCACGACGAACTAAATATCTGCTTGGGAGTACTACAGCGTAAAGCAGCCATAGTCTTATCCAAAGAACGGGAATTACGAGTAAAACGAACTGAACAAGGAGAAAAATTATTGCAACAACCTTTTTCAGAGGAACGCTTTTTGCAAAAAAAGTTTCCTGTGCCGCTTTCTGAACTCAGTACCTCTGAGCGTCAAGTGTTTGATCTATTAAAAAAACGCCATTTATTTGTAAAAACAGATGCTGAAAAACGTATGCACGTTGCACTTACCCCGCTGGGCATCCAAGTCATTCAAAACGGGTTAAAAAATGACGGAGTGCTTGAACGATTAACCCCTGAACTCCTTAAAAGTGGCGAGTGGAAGAAAAAACCCTTACGACGGTATGACGTAACTGCTGATATTCCCTCAATCTGGGGAGGAACACTCCAGCCGTACCGTCAGTTTTTGGAAATAGTACGACAAAAGTTTTTAAGCCTTGGATTTACTGAATCAAGCGGTCCTATTGTTGAACAAGAATTTTGGAACATGGATGCATTATTTATGCCTCAATTTCATTCTGCACGAGATATCCAAGATGTTTATTTTGTAAAAGAACCAGCATACACAAAAATTAACCCTACGCTTATTAAACGAGTTCGTCTCGCACACGAAACCGGTGGAGATACCGGTAGTTTAGGCTGGAAGTATGTTTTTGACGAGCAAAGAACCCAAAGAAATATTTTACGATCCCATGATACTGCAGTTTCTGCCCGCACATTAAGTGATCCTAAATTAAAAATTCCTGGCAAATACTTTCAAATAGAACGCTGTTTTCGACATGATGTAATTGACGCAACTCACCTTGCAGATTTTGATCAAGCAGGCGGTTTTATTATTGAAGAAGGATTAACCCTCCAACACTTATTCGGACTCCTCAAGATGTTTGCCAAAGAATTTGCAAATATTGATGATATAAAAATTGTTCCTAGTTACTTTCCTTTTACTGAACCAAGTTGTGAATTACACGCAAAACATCCTGAATTAGGCTGGATAGAATTAGGCGGTGCAGGATTGTTCCGACCTGAAATGGTAACCCCTCTGACCGGAAAAAACATTTCAGTCATTGCATGGGGTATTGGCATTTCTCGATTAGCAATGTTTTCTTTGAAACTTAATGATGTACGGCAATTATTCAGCCAAGATATTGATTATTTACGAAATGCTTCTCTCCCAGGTGACTGATATGCCTACGATTACTTGCTCATACCATGATTTACAAAGCCTGATTGGTAAAACAATACCTGAACCTGCACTTCGTGAATTACTCCATAATGCAAAAGCAGAACTTGATCAAGTTCATGGAGATGAGTTAAGTATTAGTTGCGGCGACACTAATCTTCCCTACTTGTGGTCTGTTGAGGGTATTGCGAGATTTTTACGACTTCAACTTGGCATTGATGCAGGAGTACACGAAGTAAAACCTGAAAAACAACAGTTCACCGTACTGGTTGATTCTAGTGTAAGCTCTATTCGTCCCTACATTGCTTGCTTTGTTGCGAAAGGTCCTGCACTTACTGAGTCGTTACTTGTTCAACTGATTCAGCTTCAGGAAAAACTGTCAGAAAATTTTGGGAGAAAAAGAAGTAAAGTTTCTATTGGACTGTATCCTTTTGCAAAAGTTCAGTTTCCGGTTGTATACAAAGCAGTTGATCCAGAAAGCGTTATGTTTGTTCCTTTGGAAGGAAGATCAGAACAAACATTAACCCAAATTTTAAAAACTCACCCAAAAGGTATTCAGTATAGAGATATTCTCTCTCGAGCAAAACGATATCCTGTTCTTATGGATGCTGCTAAACAAGTATTATCATTTGCTCCAATTATTAATTCAGCAACAACAGGAAAACTCGAACCAGGAACTACTGAATTGTTTTTTGACGCAACAGGAACTGACAAAGCAAGTGTTGAACTTGTTGCAGCCATTGTTGCACACGCACTTGCTGATCGTGAATACCATATTCATCCTTGCAGTATAAAGTATGGAAGACAATCTCTATTGTGTCCTGAACTCAGTTCTTGGAAGTGGCGTTTTGATGACGCACACATTAAACATGTCTTAGGCATAAGTTTTGCAAAACAAGAAATACGAACTCTTTTGAGAAAAGCAGGTTATGACTACAAACCACCTTTTGTTTTTATTCCTTCATACAGACGCGATATTTTACATGATGCTGACATTGTTGAGGACATTGCAATAGCATATGGATATGATAAAATTGAGTCAAAAGAATTATCAAGTCAAACCATTGGTAGACCACTGGAACACATGCAATTTTTTGCAAACAGCAGGATGACCTTGGCAGGACTTGGCTTCCAAGAATGCATGAATGCAATGCTATCACATAAGGAACTACTGGTTGAGAAGATGCTAATTAAAGACCAAGGACATGTTGAAATTGAGAATCCTGTAAGCAGCTTATATGATGTTGTACGATCTTGGCTCACCCCTTTATTGCTTGAAGTTCTTGCAAAAAATAAACATATCTCATTTCCTCAGCGCATATTTGAGCAGGGACTTGTTGTTAAGAACTCAGGAAGTATAGTGCAAGAAGTTTGTGTCGCAGGAGTACTCTCACATGGCTCTGCTGACTACACAAGTGTACGTCAGGATGTTGAGTTCTTACTGAAAAAAATAGGTATATCTTACACACTCGCTGAAGAAGACCAGTTGTGGTATATTCCTGGAAGAAGCGCAAGCATCATAAGCAATAGCGTAAGTTGCGGTGTGCTTGGTGAAATCAATCCTGAAGTGCTATGTAAGTTTGGCATTGAACATCCTGTAAGTTGTTTTGAAATTAGTTTAACAAAAATCTTGCATACCCTACAAAAATAATGCACATTTCTCGTCGCCATAGTAATCATAAGAACAGCAAGATTTATATACACTTCGTGCCTTTTTGGGGGTGACAGTGAGTATGGGGGTTTGTATGATCGTGCAAAAGCAAATGTTGACTAAACTTAAAGATTTTGGGCTTAATAGTTATGAAGCAAAATTATGGACTGGTTTGTTGTCTCGTGGTGTAGCAACTGCAGGAGAATTAAGTGACATCGCAAATGTACCACGAAGCCGCAGCTATGACGTCCTCGAAAGCCTCGAACGCAAAGGATTCGTCATCATGAAACTCGGCAAACCAATCAAATACATCGCCGTACCACCAACAGAAGTAGTAGAACGAGTAAAAAAACACGTACAAGAAGAGGCAGAAGGCCAACAAAAATTACTCGAAGAATTGCGAGGAAGCGATGTATTACAAGAACTTACCGTGCTCCATAAACAAGGTGTTGAACTCGTAGATCCTATGGAATTAACAGGAGTGGTAAAAGGTAGGCAAAATCTATATCACCAACTTGCAAGTTTAGTGAAAGATGCTAAAAAATCAGTTGTGATTATGACGAGCGAAGCAGGAGCGCTACGAAAGGCAGACATGCTAAAAACAGCACTACAAAAAGCAAAAGAAAACGGAGTACGCATTCGCGTTCTTGCACCACTTAAAAATCAATCAGTGCAAAAAGCTTTTGCAACAGTAGCCCAAGTAAAACATGCTGAAAGTTCTGGAAGCAGATTTTGCGTTGTTGATGGTAAACAAGTTGTTCTCATGCCTACAAATGATGCTGAAACACACGCAAACTATGATTTCGGAGTCTGGGTAAACATTCCTTCATTTGGTGCTGCGATAGAGAACATATTTAACAATGTGTGGGATTCAAACTAATCTTATCTACCAAAAAATACTTTACTATCCCATTGTGTTCACACGATTTTATTATTTTGCTTTATAGAAAGATTACTCCATCTATTTCTTGATACACCTCAATTTTTTGTTATCTACATTAGTATTTAACCTGATTTTTCAACAAACATACCCACCCCTTCATTTCTTGTGGAAAACAGTGCTTATTATTGTTATTAATGAATTAATTAATATTAATAATATAGAAAAGAAATAAAAAATACTAATGAAGAATTAATATTATAAAATAAAATACCATAAGATTTAATAGTATTACAACAAAAAATAACATTAATAATAGAATAATAAAGTATAATAAACACGATTTAAGTAAAAACATACTTCATTACTTACTATATTTTTATGAGTTCTTAAAAATAAACAAGAAACTCCATGAGAAATCAAGGGGTGAGATTATCTTTCAAATGCAAACATTTATTAATAACCTTTCGTGACCAAAAACATGGGGGAAAAAGGGCTCAGTAAATTTTTTGAAGAATATTTACAGCAACAAAGTATATTTAAAAATAAAGGAATTCTTCAACAACAACACATTCCTGCAGAGATACTACATCGCGATGAACAAACACAGCAATTAGCACGTATGCTTGCTCCTTCTCTAAAAAAAGAAAAACCAAGCAATATTTTTATTTATGGAAAAACAGGTACAGGCAAAACACTTGTTACAAAACATATTGCTAGTCACATGCAACGCGTTGCTGAAGCACGTAATCTCCCTATAAAAATATTATACACTAATTGCAAAATTCGACAAGTCGCAGATACTGAATATCGTCTTCTTGTTCAGCTCTTGAAAGACTTAGGAAAAATAGTACCCTCAACAGGCCTTCCTACTGCAGAAATATACAACTTTTTTTATCAATCCTTAGATGAAACTCCATTGCAAGTACTTTTGATACTAGATGAAATTGATGAACTTGTTGGTAAAACAGGTAATGATGTACTCTACAACTTAACTCGTTGCAACTCTTTTCTAAAAAACACACAAGTTACAATCATTGGCATATGTAATAATGTTATGTTTACAGAGCTGCTTGACCCACGCGTTAGATCAAGCCTTTCTGAAGAAGAAATAATTTTCCCACACTATCATGCCACCCAACTTCAAAGTATTCTTAAATCAAGAGCAAAAGAAGCATTTGAATCAACAGCTCTAGAGTCAGGTGTTATTGAAAAATGCGCTGCATATGCGGCACGTGACCATGGCGACGCACGTAGAGCATTAGATCTTCTTCGTGTTGCTGGAGAACTTGCTGAACGTGCCTCATCAACACAAGTCTTAATTTCTCATCTTGATTCTGCTGAAGAAAAACTTGAGCGAGACCATATTCTTGATGCAATTCTTTCTCAACCAAAGCAATATCATGCAGTTCTTTATTCCATCTGTCAGCTTTTACAATCAAAAAAACAGTTTGTTTTTACTGGAGAAGTATATGCTAAATACCAAGGTGTTTGTAGCTGGGTGAAGCTTCGTCCGCTAACTCAACGTCGAGTGTCTGATGTATTAGGAGAATTAGACATGCTTGGAATAATTAATGCACCCATCATTAGTAAAGGACGCTATGGTAGAACTCGTCAAATTCAAGTTAGTCTTGCTGGAGATGTCTTGACCAAAGTCACTGCAGTCCTTGAAGAAAGCCTTGCACTGGAGAATCCCCATGCTCACTCTTGAAGAAAAAAAGAAAGCAATCATTCAATATTATTTACAACAAAAGATTTTACCACCTTCAGAACTTGCCAAAGAACTCGAATCCTCAGAAACAGTTCAAGAAAAGTATTCTGCAATCAAAAATACTGCTTCAGAGTCCACTGTTAAAATTTTATTCAATTATCAGGGGGTTCCAAGAAAATGGAAGCCTCAAGATTTTATTCAGCATTTTAATGCACGATACCGCCAACTATCATTACTCCTTCAGCAGCGTCAGGAATTGCAAAATCTTTCTTCTATTGCACGCATCCTACAAAAAACAGAAAAAGAAAAAAGCTCACTTATAGGAATGGTTTTGGATAAACAATTTACGAAAAATGAAAATTTCATTATTACAGTAGAAGATCCCTCAGGAATGATGAAAGTAATTGTTTCTAAATCAAAACCTCAAGCATACGCATTGGCAAAAGACACTGTTTTTGATGAAGTTATAGGCATAAGCGGATCTACAGGCAAACAGTGCTTGTTTGCAGATGCAATTGTATTGCCAGATATACCTGCATCTTCTGAACTTAAAAAAGCGCCTGATGAAGTATATGCAGTAGCTTTATCCTGCATTCATGTTGGTAGCACTAAGTTTTTGCAGCAAGAATTCACAAAGTTTATTTCCTGGCTTCGTGGCGAGGTTGGAAGCTTTGAACAACGTGCTATTGCGCAAAAAACAAAATATGTTTTTATTGTTGGAGACATAGTTGACGGCATTGGTATTTATCCTGGTCATGAACGAAATCTGGCAATTAAGGACATTTATGAGCAATATGCTGAAGCAGCACGTTTGTTATGTAACATTCCTTCTGATAAAAAAATTATAATGATGTCTGGCAATCATGATGCAACTCGTCAAGGAGAACCGCAACCACCTCCGTATTCTGATGTGGCAAAACCATTGTATGATCTTCCTAATGCACTTTTGTTAAGTAATCCCTGCACTGTTAATATTCATTCTTCTGAAGATTTTCCCGGGTTTAATGTACTCTGTTATCATGGATTCTCGTTTATTCACTATGCAGATTCAGTACCAGGACTTAAAGTTGGAAAAACAGTAAGTGATAGAGCGGGTGAAGTCATGCGTTTTTTGCTTCAACGCCGTCACCTCGCACCAACTCATTCATCAACTCTTTACGTGCCTGATCCAGATAAAGATCCTCTTACTCTAGAAATAATTCCAGACATTTTTATTTCAGGTCACTTACATAAGTCAGCTGTCAGCAACTATAGAGGAGTGCTGCTTATTGCAGCAAGCTGTTTTCAAGAAAAAACAGAGTATCAAGAAAAGTTTGGTGAAGAACCAGATCCGTGTCGTGTTCCGCTCATTAATTTACAAACAAGAGAAGTTCGCTTGTTGAGGTTTGAACATGATTGCAAATCCTGAAATGCAAATCTACTTTGACAAACTAAAAGCGACTGTTGAACGTTCACATGCACTTGCATCAGCAGCGCGAAAAAAACAATTTGACCCAGAACCAAAAGTTGAGATTTTGCTTGCAGAAAATCTTGCGGAGCGTCTTGTTGGACTTATTAGCATTGTCGCACCGCAATTACTAAATTCAGGAGTGGTGGAACGTATTTTTGAATTAGAAAAAGAATATGGAGCTCTTGATTGGCGTGTTGCCTTAAAAATAGCTGAAGAAGTTGCAAACCAAAAGTTTTGTGTATTTGAATCACAGCATCAAGCTATTGATGTTGGCATACGCACTGGATTTGCATACAGTACTGTGGCAGTACTAAGTTCACCTCTTGATGGCATTATTAACATTGAATTCAAAAAACGTTTGGATGGAAAAGGTGAGTTTATTTGCGTAAACTATGGAGGTCCTATTAGAAATGCAGGTGGTACAAATGCATCAGTAAGTGTACTAATTGCAGATTATGTCAGGAAAAAAATGGGGTATGGAACCTATGATCCAACTCCTGAAGAAATTAAACGAGCGCCAACAGAACTTGCAGATTATCATGAACGAGTCACTAATCTCCAATACATTCCTAGCTCAGAAGAAACAGAATTCTTACTCGCGCACCTTCCTGTAGAAGTAAGCGGTGACGCAAGTGAAGATCTTGAAGTAAGCAACTATAAAGACTTACCTCGTATACCTACCAATAAAATAAGAAGCGGTTATTGTCTTATGCTTTCTTCTTGCTTAGCATTAAAAGCACCCAAACTTTGGAAACAGCTTTCAGTATGGGGCGCAGAATTTGGTTTAGAACACTGGAATTTTCTTAAAGAATTTTTAGATATTCAAAAAAAAGCAAAAGCACAAGGAAGCACACAAAAAACCTCAGGAATAAGTCCTGATTACACATACATTCATGATCTTGTTGCAGGAAGACCAGTATTTTGTCATCCCTTACGTTCTGGCGGGCTACGCTTACGATATGGCCGAGCACGTAGCTCTGGTTTCTCAAGCTGCTGCATTAATCCAGCAACTATGATTGTATCTGAAGAATACTTAGCAACTGGTACACAGCTTAAACATGAACGTCCTAGCAAAGGCAGTACTATTTCAGGGTGCGATACAATTGATGGACCCATTGTTAAATTGCGAGATGGCAGTGTACTCAAACTTAACTCAACACAACAAGCACGAGAGTATCATTCTATGATTGAAGAAGTATTATACTTAGGTGACTATCTGATTTGTTATGGCGATTTTTTTAATCGTGCCCACCCTCTTGTTCCTTCAGGTTATTGTGAAGAATGGTGGGTACAAGAAGTTGAAAAGTGCATGATAACCTTATTTGGCACACTTGATATAGAAAAAACTGCAGAATTTTGTGAACTTTCTGTTGAACAAGTTAGGAATGCGCTTCAGTCAAATACCCAAAACCCTCCTTCGGGGCAACATGCTCTTGCACTTACCAAAATAGGTGCACCAATTCATCCCCAGTATACCTACTTTTGGAATACAACTGCCAAAGAAGAATTTCTCCAGCTTGCTTCTTATGTTAAATCAGGTATGATGCACGATCAAACATTATGTCTTAAAATCACTCCTGAAAAAAGATTCCTGGAACTTCTTGGCATTGAACACATAGTTCATGATGAGAGCATTATCATTGATGCAAATAATTCGCTCATTCTCAATCATATCTTTCAAAAGCACACCCTCGGTGAAATTCAGCAACAACTCGAGTCATCGTCAAGTGTTTTGGAAACAGTTAACAAGCTTTCAGGCAATATCATACGAGATAAAGCCGGAACTTTTATTGGTGCACGCATGGGACGTCCTGAAAAAGCAAAAATGCGGAAGCTGACAGGAAGCCCGCACATGCTTTTTCCTGTAGGTGATGAAGGAGGAAAGTATCGAAGTATACAAAATGCATTAATCAAAGGTCAAATAACTTCAGACTTTTCTCAATTCATTTGTGATTCATGCAAAAAAAAAACAGTTCATGGAGTTTGTGACACGTGTGACATGCCAACAAACAGAATGTATTTCTGTTCTATTTGTAGCTGGATTACCACAGAAAAATGCCCTACACACGGCATCACAAAAATGTTTTCTAAAGAATCAATTTCCATTCAGTCATTATTTGGTGCGCAGCTAAAGCGTCTCGGTATGCAAGCATATCCTGATCTGATAAAAGGAGTGCGTGGCACCATGGGAAAGAACCATACGCCTGAACACCTAAGCAAAGGTATTCTACGTGCAAAACACGGTATTTTTGTGAATAAAGATGGAACGACTCGTTATGATATGACGCAGATGCCTCTAACTCATTTTAAGCCTTGTGAAATCAACACAACTATCTCAACACTTCAAGAATTAGGCTATACAAAAGATATTCATGGAAAGCCACTCACAACTGATACGCAAGTTCTTGAACTAAAACCTCAGGATATTGTACTTCCAAGTTGTCCAGAAAGTCCTGATGAGCCTGCTGATGAGGTACTTGCACGAATCGCAGCATTTGTTAATGATGAACTAGTGAACATTTATGGTCTTCAGCCATATTACTCCTTGAAAAGTCCTCGTGACTTAGTCGGACATCTTGTTTTATGTCTCGCACCTCACACAAGTGCAGGTATTCTCGGAAGAATTATTGGATTTACACAAACTCTTGGCTTTTTTGCACACCCCTATCTTCATGCAGCCACTCGACGTGATTGCGATGGTGATGAAGCCTGTGTGGTGTTACTTATGGATGCATTTTTAAATTTTAGCAAAAGCTTTCTTCCTGACTCGCGTGGCTCAACAATGGACGCACCACTTGTTTTGACAACTGTGCTTATTCCAAGCGAAGTTGATGATATGGCATTTGATGTTGATATAGCATGGCGGTATCCTCTTGGCTTATACGAAGCAGCACTTCAATATAAGTTACCCTGGGAAATAAAAGTTCCTCTGATTAAAGGGGTACTTGGTACACCTGCCCAGTATGAAGGAATGGGATTTACGCATGATTGCAGTGATATAAATAATTCTATTCATTGTTCAGCGTATAAAACCTTGCCCAGCATGGAAGATAAGCTTAAAGGACAAATGCTACTTGCAGAACGTATTCGTGCAGTTGATGCCAGGGATGTAGCTCGACTTGTAATAGAAAAACATTTTTTAAAAGACGCAAAAGGCAATCTAAGAAAGTTTTCCACCCAGGAATTCAGGTGTGTTGAATGCAACACAAAATATCGCAGACCTCCTCTTGTTGGTAAATGTTTACACTGCCGTGGCAAACTCATTTTTACAGTCAGCGAAGGTAATGTTGTAAAATATGTTGAACCCGCAGTGAGTATTGCCAAAAAATATAATCTTTCTCCATACCTGCGTCAAACTATTGAACTTTTGCAACGTCGTATTGAAGCAGTGTTTGGCAAAGAAAAAGAAAAACAAACTGGATTAGGAGCTTGGTTTGGATAATTGTGTTGGCATCAAGAGAGTAATCGCACAATCCCAGGAGTAATAAAGACTTCTATGATGGCGGCTATGAACAACACTCCGACTGCAATAAATAATAAATCTGAAATGTCTAAAAGTATGTTTTCAAAGTTTGGGTTTTTGTAATCTTTACGCATGAGTGAAAAAGAGAGTATTCCTCCTGCAAGACCTGCAATAAAATAAGAAAGAATTTCAGGAATGCCATGTAATGCGTAACGCATCGTGCTAAGACCTATAGCATATGTATATGTCCCGATTGCAGCAAGACCTGCACCACTAACTCCTGCAGTGTGTTGTTCAATAAATTTACCTGCTGCTGTACCAATAACTGATGCATTCCAACTAAGAATAAAAATTGCTCCAGAACCATACATAAATGAAAAAAAGAGTGCAAACAACATAACTTTGATATTATTAATGAAAATATTACTGAAAACTGCAAAATTAATTACGTTACCAGTTACCTGCTTGTTAAGAGTACTAATGGTTTGTTGTTGTACTGAAAAAACTTGATTTACAAGATCATTTGGAAGAATAAGTGACCAGGTTGCATACGCAATAACCAATCCAGAAAAGAGCATAATAAAAAAGTATAGTGCTTTCTTGTGCTCTGAAAGAATCGCGCGCTCTCCCCGCATACTCAAATCTTTTTTTTCTTCAAAACGCAATGTTTTGTACATGAGAGGTAAACTTGCATATACTGTAAGAAATACCAGCACAAGACTTGCGTATTCTCTGAAAATCCAAAGCGACAAAAAAATGCCGGCAGTGCCATACAGTATTCCCAAGAATAGCATGGCAACAGGATGCTGTTCTGCAGTGACTGGATTTGCAATAGTTTCAAGCACCATACTGCCTCTTTCAGGCTTCTGTTTTACAGCATCATGTTTATAAACCCTTCTGTGGTGATGCAACTATGCAATATGATTACGCTTCATTACTTTCTCGCGCACGCACACAACTACCAGCCAGTGTACTTGAAAAAGAACGTTTTGAAATTCCTAAAGTGCGTGGACATATGGAAGGTAATAAAACTATTATAAGCAATTTTCAGCAAATTGTACAGTCGCTGCGTCGACCCCAAGAACACCTGTTGAAATATGTGCTCAAGCAACTTGCAGCGCCAGGTGAAATTTCACGTTCAGGACTTCTGGTTATTGGAACGAAAATAAACGCATCACGTGTCAATGATAAAGTACGTGAATACGCAAATGAATTCGTGTTATGTTCTGTATGTGGCAAGCCTGATACAGAAATTCAAAAAGAAGGAGACTTTCACATGCTTGTTTGCACAGCATGTGGCAGTAAGCATCCAGTAAAGTCAAAGATATAGATATTGTTTTCATTTAGTTTTTTGCTGACTCCCATAACAGGCTGAAGAATTTTTCATAGGATTCTGCAGCTTCTTTGTTATGAATGAGTATTGCGAGGGGTTTGTCAGTCCAAATAATAATCCCGATATGATCATAACGTATGATTGTTTCAGTTAGTGGCTCAAAACCTTTTGTAGTGAAGCAAGTCAAAAATGGAAAACCTGTTTTGGTGTAGATCGGTTTTTCTTATTCTTCTATTACTCAAGCACTTTTATTCTTCCTGGTTTTGGGCTGAATAAGAGTCCTTGATGTAGTAGGTGTTGTAGTTCTTGCTCTGCATTTATCATTCCGCTCTCTGCAATAACTTGTTCTTCATCAGCACCTTCACCTGAATCAAGTGTTTTTATTATTTTAACAAGCATAGTGCTTTGAGATACTGGCTGAACAATAGGAATGCTAGTAGGTTCTTGCATTTTTTCTTGGCCTAATTCTTTTGCTCGAACTGTTGCCCACACTGGATCAGTGACCTTTTTAATTGCTTCAGGAATAAGGTAGCGTTCTTTACTAAACTCACGAATTCTGCCAATAACCATCACAATAGTTCCTACACTGTAGGTTTCTAACAATGGTGTTTGCTCAAATGCTCGCGCCATAATTTTACCAGTTCCATCATCAAGCACGAGTGCAGGATAACCTGAAGCAATATCAGATTGAACTATTGTTGCGAGAATATTAATACGCGTCATTCGCGTGCCATCAGGCAGCAAGACATGATTTGGTATTTCCCCATTTTCTTTTACAAAAATGCCTTGAAGTGCAGTTATGATACGTGTTTTTGTAGCACACAATCGTTTTACTTGCGACATTAGTGTTTGAATAACAGAGAAATTTATATAGGTTTGTTTGTGTGACGTAAAAATGGCAGATTCTCTTGCAAGTTATATTTATCAACGTTTGCAGCAAGGTGTTCATGAGTCAGAAATCAGAACTGAGCTCATTGCTCAAGGATATACCCCTCAGATTATTGATGCAAGCATGCCGATACCTGTTACTTCCTTTTGGAATAGCACAGTCCTCTTAGTTCTTGTTTTCATCGTTGTCTTGGCAGTAGGCGGAATAGTGTATTATCTCGTCACCCTAACTCCTGAACTTCGTTTATTTGTAAATCTGCCTAATACAAGTCTTGCGACAGGAGGAACATTATCAATTATCACAAGCGTTTATGGCACTTCGAGTCAAGAAGTAGATGTCGTACACCAATTGTTTGATAAGAATAATGTGAGCCTGATACGTGTTGTTGAAAAAGTACTTCCTGGAAAAACAGATCAATCACAGCTCTCTCTACCAATGAGCCCTGGAGAATATGCACTCGTAAGCTCTACAAACCAAGACCGCATTGTTCAAATTATACAGCTTACATCAATACAACTCCTTCCTCACTTTTGTTATGATGCTATCCAAGATCAAGGAGAAACAGGTATAGACTGCGGCGGACCATGCAATGCTTGCAAGCCTTTGCTCACTAACTGTTCATCTTGTGAGGATGGTGATAGTTGCACAAAAGATTCTTGCAGTAATGGTGCATGCATTCATGAAAAACAAACACCCTGCTGTGGTGATTTTATTTGCAGTCCTGAAGAATCTATCCTTGGCTGTCCTCAAGACTGTGCACTTCGTACAATTCAACCAAGTGTGAAACAAACAGCACAAACAGCAGTACGGCAATCTCAGAATAGTTTTGCACGAGGTGTTCAAGTATGTGCTCAGTTACCAGTACAGGATGATGCTGACGAGTGCCTTGCATTTCTTTCAGTTGAAACAAAGTCCCAGAACACTTGTGCAGAGATTGCGCGCGTTGAAAAACGTGATGCATGTTATCTTGATTATGCACAGCAAACCAATGATTATACAATTTGCGATAAAGTAAGTAATCGCTTGTTCAAAGCAAGCTGTTATAGCTTTAGAAATTCGCAGACGTAGATTTTGAATGCAAAAAATCAAACGGAGTTATGGAATGACAACAAAAACGTTACATAAACATTCTTGGTTCAGAGACACTGATTTTCATACTATTAATACAGAAAAGCCTTTTCCAGATAAATGTTTGAATCTCAAAAAACGTTTGGGTGGCATTCAAGCAGTTAGCGGTGAAGTATTTCTCGTAATAGATGCTGCTGGTCAGAAGTATAAGCTTCACAGGTGCAAAAATACTGCTCGTGCAAGAAGAATTGCTATGATAGTAAATCTTCTTCAGAAAGTATTTCCTGCGTTGATAGGAAGAGATCGGTGTTATATTCTTTTTTCATTTGTTAATGGAAGAACCTTAGAAAAGAGAAGAACAATTAAAGAATGCTTTGAAATGGGCAAGCTTTGTTCGTATGTAAGTGCCATTCAAATCAAGGGCAACTTTCATTTTAGCTTTCAAAGAAAACTGAATGATCTTGCCAGCAATAAACTTCTCGCACCTGCAGAAAAAAAAAGTCTGCAACAGATATACTTTCAACTCAAAAAGC
Source organism: Candidatus Woesearchaeota archaeon (assembly GCA_023266895.1). GTDB lineage: Archaea > Nanobdellota > Nanobdellia > Woesearchaeales > ARS49 > JAHFOI01. The sequence goes on along the minus strand of JAHFOI010000016.1, from coordinate 8,125 downwards.
AAGTTAAATTATGTTCTGTTCTTGAGTTGTGGGATTCTGGACTTCCTAATTTTATGGTTTCTGAAGGAAAAATCTTTTTTGTTGATGAAGGTGGTGCAGAAATTAGCATTCGCGGTTCTTGTCTTCTTTCCATGATTGAAAAACTAAATTCAAAACAATTTAAGAGTTTTAGTCAGGGATATGGAGGCAGAAAAGCAATGACTTTTTTCACTTCAGAGTACGAATTATTACTACGTCTTTTTTACTTTGTTGGCATTATTTTTGCGCGAATGAAGCGCGGTGACAAGCGAATTAATAAGTATTTGAAGCCGTTGAAGTATTTTGCACGAAAAGGAAAGCCGCCAATTCGTTTTTTAATGAAAAGATAACAACATTTTTTACATCAAGTCATATCTTGCTAATAAATCCTCGTCGCGGCTCAAACACGTCACCTGAACGTTTAAGTTTTTGTATGATTTCTTCAACTTCTGCTTCAGCAATACCTTTGTCATGCGCTGCTTTTGTAAGATCTTCAAGAGGTATGGTTTTGCCTATGCTTCTCTCTAATTCAGTCAGAAGTTCTTTGATGAGTATAATTCTATTGCGTTGACTTGCAGGAATTTCTGCACCTATGCGATCTATGTCTATGGCACCAGTCTCTTCATCCAATGCGATTTGGCGCAAGCAATAATCCATCAGTTCTATGGCTTTGCGCGCATCCTTTTTCAACACTTTATCACTCAGACGTAATTTTGCACTGGCTTCTGAAAGTCGTACCAGTCCTTCAAGTTGTCGTGCTGAAATAGCAATTGATTTGTGCCCTTTATCTTGACTTCCCGAGCTACGCATTTTAATGTAATACTCTTTTAGTTCTTCAATTGCCTGATCAGTAAGTTTTGGATGAATTTTTTGTTTGGCATACGCCACATACTTTCGTATCATCTTAGTTGGTATTTCTGAAGCTTGAGCATTTGTTTGGTGAAGTTTAAGAATAAATGAGGCCATACGTTCATCTTTTGCAGGATCAGGAAGATCTTTGATGGGAAAAATAAGGTCAAATCTGTTGATAAGCGTGACGGGAAGATTTATCTGATTTGCAATCACATCATACGGATCAAATCTTCCAAGCTTTGGATTTGCTGCGGCAAGCACAGTAGTCTCTGCATGAAGTGTTGCCTGAATGTTTGCTTTTGAAATAGAAACAGTTTGTTGTTCAAGAGCTTCATGCATGCTCCAACTATCTTCTTTGCTCATCTTGTCTAACTCATCTATACAGCATAAACCTTTATTCGCAAGTACAAGTGCTCCTGCTTCTAAACTCCAGCCCTGAAGAAACTCATCTTTAACTACAGTAGCAGTAAGTCCTGCACCTGAGGCACCTCTTCCTGTCACATAACGTGCTTTTGGTGCAACATGTGCCATGCGTTTGAGCATTTGGGATTTTGCAGCACCTGGATCTCCAAGCAAAAGAATGTGCATATCTCCACGATTGATTACACCATCATCACGTATTTTTCTACAACCTCCAAGCAATTGAAGTACAAGCGCTTCTTTAATTTTGTCATGACCATAAATACTTGGCGCAACACTTGCTACCATTCGTTCATAAATTTTTGGATCTTCACTTAATTTTTTTATGTCCAACAATTCTTCTGGCGTGATGATTAAGTCCATAAAATCTTCTTCTATCGGCTCAACATTGTTTGCTTCAATAAGCAAATCAAACTTTGTGCTTTGTCCGCCAGTCCGTAGAATAATAGGCACTTCTTTTATTTGTCCAGTAATTTTCAGCCTACTTCCAGGATTGGTACGTTTTTCGGTCATAGGACTCACAAGATCATTTCTCAAAAGCACATTCATACGCTTTGCCTGTTCACCACCCTCTAATTGTTCCGGCACTTCCTCCAGCACAATACCTTGAAAGTCTACAAGTTCTTTTGAAATAAGCCTGAACTTTCCTTTTCTTCCACAACTACATCGTGTTGGCTCTTTGAAGTGAGTGTCCAGTTGAAGAACGCTGAGCGTGTTGCCACAGCTCGGGCACTCAAATTTAGCAGTGGTGACTTGAGGGCGCACGTCTGATTTTTGGCGTACCACTCCTTCAGTGAGTATGAACTTACCAAGATGTTGTGCACGTACATTTCGTATCATGATATATGCACTTTGCGGTAAATTACGTACGCGTATTGTGAATCGTGTAAGTTCTTTTGGTAAATCAAATTCTTTTACGGCAAGTTCTAAAGCTTTAAGCACTTCTTCAGGATGATCAAGAAGCGTATCTGAAATTGAAGGATCATATGAGCTGAGCACTTGAAAATCAATGCTAAGGAATTGATCTCCTTTTCGTACCCGTTCTAAGAGTTCTGCATAATAATTTTTTTCAAGAAAGTCTTTGCACTGATCAATGAGCTGCGTTGCAGTGAGCCCTTCTGGTGCGGTTTGGGCAGGTTCTGGCATATTATTTCTGTTTTTCCCTGACACGCTTGAGATTTTCTACAAGTTTGTCCAGTGACTTTTGTACTTCTTCTTCACTTTTTGTGCCGGTACACACGATTTTTCCATTGCTGAACAAAAGGAATGTTGCTTTCTGATCAGTGAGCTTGTATACAAGTCCTGGAAACTGTTCTGGTTCATATTCAGTGTTGTCAAGTTTCATTGCAAGAACATTGAGGTTTAAGTCCATACCTATGCTTCCTGCTGCTACAATATTTTGAATTTTTACTTCAGGTTCCTGCTTGATTTTAACATTGATTTTTTCCAAACTTTTCATTATTTTTCGTATGCTTTCGCGAACATGCGTCATGGTGCGCGCACCAGTGCACACGATTTTTCCAGAACTAAAAATAAGCGCGCTTGTTTTAGGATCTTTAATGCGTATGACAAGTCCTGGAAACTGTTCTGGATTATACTCTGTATTCGGCAGGGTTGCTGCCATTTTTTCTAAAGGAATATCATGACCTAAACTTGCAGAAACAACAATATTAACTATACTTACTTCACGCTTGGCTTCTTTCACTGGCTTTTTCACCATACAAAAACCCCCTCTTCACGACGATACAGAACTGCTTATTTAAATATGCTTTATAAGTAGGCCTTTATATACCTTGCGGTGGCCAAAGCAAGCATGGTGCACTATGCTACGTTTTTAAAGAAGTGCACAAAAAAAAACAACTTCTGAAATATAGTAAAGGTCATAATTATTTGAGCAGCATCATGACCTTTGCTATGGGGAGAAGACACACTGTTTTTGATCAAATATTTGTGTCTTCGACTATATAACACAGAAAAGTGCGGTGAATTCTTACGTTGCTAGTACACATCCATTAACTTTCTAAATCCCATGCCAAATAGTATTGACCAGATAATGTATGCGCCTATCCAACCAAGTTTCCAGCCAAAGAGTTCCATAATAACAAGTTTGTTGTAGTCTATTTGAATGTTTTTCACTTGCTTATCATTAATACTTTTTATTTGCTCATACGATTCTTGACGTGAACTAACATGAATTATTTTTTCATAACTTTGATTATTGAGAGTGAATGTGAGCAGCTGGTCTCCTTCTGGCGCATTAATGCTGATTTGTGCTTTGTTGTCTTTTATAGGAGTGTATGCATTTGTGATGGTTACATTTACTGATCCAAGAGTGATGAGGTCTCCAGTAATTCCTTCTTGTGTGTTTAGTGTAACTGCAAATGGTGTATTTGGCATGAGTGGCTCAAATGCGTAATGTGCGCTCACCCACCCAAAAATAAGTATGATAGGCAAAAAAGTAATAAGAGTTGGTCGCAAACTATGCTTCATAAGTTGCATGTTTGCGCGCAGTGTTTCTTGTTGTATTTGTGCAAGTTTTTCTGGATTATCTTTATGCTCTTTCATGCTGGTTTGATTTTTTTTCATGTCCTCTTTGAGCTGTTTGAGAAGCTGTTGGTTTGTGAAACGCTTGTACACAAGCGTTATTAAAAATGACAGCACTAACGAAAGAACAAGTATTGCCCAAAAAGGTTTAAAATGAAGAAGCGGGTTGAATATAGGATTAAGAAGATTTTGAAATCCAGTTTGCAAAACTTGCACCATTTATCCGCCCATAAACTTTCTGAGTAGAGGATTCATATCCATAAGATGCTGACGTGCTATGTCTTCATACATTCGGTACACAATCATTACGGTGAGCAAGAGTCCTGTGCCATTGGTAAGCGCTCCGGATACATCTGCAACTGCTGCTATAATTCCCACTGCAATAGCTCCCATAATAGTAAGCGGTTGAATATATCTATCTAGCAATCGTTCAAGCACTCGCTCATCACGCCTAAAGCCTGGAATTTGCAGTCCTGAACTCATGATGTTTTTTGCCTGACTTTTTGCGTCCATACCACTGGTTTGCACCCAGAACCAGCTAAAAAGCGTTGCGCCCCCAATAAGGAATAGCATGTACACTCCTGCGTGCGCAAGATCAATCCATTGAAGACCCCCCCTAATAAGACTGCTAAGAAGGTCTGGTGGGTAAAGCCAGAGCACAGGACCACTTGCTGGACTATTGCCACTAAATGTGCCAAGAAATGCGTAGCCTCTGTTTTGTAAAAGATGAGCCCATAATTGTATGTTCGCAATAAGTGCTGCCATAAGAATAACAGGTATGTTTGAGGTATACATGAAGTGAAGAGGCCAACGAATACCATGACCTCGTACGCGACCAAACGAAAGCGGTATTTCTACTTTCATGGATTGTGCATAAACCGCTATTGCGAAAATAACTATTGTTGCAATAACTGCTGATGCCATGAGCACTGCTGTTTGAGGATCTCCTGCAGAAAGACTTTGAAAAAGTGCAGGTATTGCACCAGTTGCTATGTTTGGATTGTTAGGTGAAGGAAGAGGAGAAAGTGCACGAATAAATATACTTTGTGAAACTCCTGCTGCAATAAAAAGACTAATGCCTGACCCAAAGCCCCATTTTGTTACAACTTCATCCATAAACATAACAAGAATTCCTCCCATCATAAGTTGCAACACAAGAATTATTTGATACCAGAAAAAAGTGCTTGTACCCGCAAGTTCTACTGGCGGCGCAAGACCTCCCATAAATACATAAATAGATGCTTCAAAAAGAATGAATACTACTGAAGATAATTTTTGTACTCCTTGAAACAATGCTCTTCCATCATGAGTGCTAAGATCAAACTTGAGAATACCTGAACCGTTCAAAAGCTGAAGCACTATTGAAGCAGTAACTATGGGACCTATACCTAAACTCATAATTGAGCCAAAGCTTGCCCCCAAAATAATCGAGAGTATTTCAAATTGTTGAAGTGCGTTTTGGCCGAGACCATATAGTGGAACGTGGCTGAGAATAAAAAAAAGTGCGAGAATAATAATTGTCCACTTGAGTTTTTCTTTAAATCCAAGCTTTCGTTGAGTTGGCTTGGTGACTTCAGGCAGATTTTCAAGAATGCTTGCGAGCCAGTTCATTGGTGTGTCACCACACTTCCTCCTGCAGCTTGCACCTTTTTTATACTACTTGCAGAAGCAGCGGGTACGGTGATGGTGAATTTCCGAGATACAGTTCCTTTACCTAGTAGTTTTGTTATCTCTATTTTTGTGAGATCAACATGAATTTGCTCTCCAGCTTTTCGTGCAGTGCCAGTCTGAAGCCACTGCGATAGGTGTTGCTCAATTTCTTGTAAATTAAGCGTGAGTTGTTTGAGATTGTGTCTTGGATTTTGAGGTACAAAACCGTTTCTTCCACTTGGTCTGTGCCAGAATGAAGGTTTTTTAGCATCAGCTTTCTTGCCTGAACCCGCATTACCTGCTCCTCCTTTTTGTCCTGAACCACGGTGCACAAGCCCCCAGCCATGAGTTCGTGAGCCTCGTCGCTTTCGCATTTTAGGTGTTCGTTTAACAGTCATGGAAGCATCCTCTTGATAAGCTCGTTTATTGCAGTACCTCGGTATCCAAGTGCACCGCCTTTATTATATGGCATTTTAACTCCTTTTCGTTCAAACCCTCCTCTTGGGGGCATGAGATTTTTAGGTGTAACATCAATTTTTTTTTCAGTAGCCGCATCAGCTTCACCCCACGTTATGTATCGTGTTGCTTTTTGAAGCATGCCTCGTACTGAGGGAGTATCCTCTTTAAGTACGCAGGAATTTGTTTTATCAAGTCCTAAGAGTTCAAGCGTGTACTTGACGTGTCTGCTGAGACGTACATGACCTCGAATTCTAATAATTACCAGTTTATTCATGAGATTCTCCAACGCTTCCTGAAACAAGAGCGACACGTTTTGCGTTTTCTTGCGTGATCTTAAACAAACTGATTTTTTTGAGTGCATCAAGACATGCCATGATAAGATTGGTTTTTACTCGCGTTTGCCCCTGTGTTTTACTCCATACATCTTGGATTCCTGCAAGTCTTAAAATTTTTGCGCATTCTTCTTCTACAACAAGTCCTCTGCCTCGTGGTGCAGGAAGTAGTGTGATGGTTACGGACCCGCATTTTGCGTGTACTGCAAAAGGAATGCTATGAGGCTTGCCGCAATGGCACTGCCAGCTTCCGCAGCCTCTTGCTATTTTGAATATGTTAAGCTTTGCATTGCGCACTGCTTTTTCTCGTGCAGGCACAGTGTCTTTTGATTTACCATAGCCTCCACCTACATATCCATTTTTGTTTCCCACAATTGCATAACAGCCAAAGCTCGGTTTATTTCCTTCAGGCGTTTTCTTTTGTGTTTGACGGAACACTCTTTTTTGACCACCGCCAAACTTTCCTTTTGACTGGCCAATAAATAATAATTCTGCATCCATGTTGGGCAAAAGAGTGTCTACAATTTGAAGTTCAAGAATACGTTGGCCTACATTGAGAATTTGGTCTATGCTCGTAATACCTCCAGTGTGTACTTGTCTTCCAAGACTGGTTTTTGGGGTCCAGCCTGAAATGTTTGGCTTTATTTCTTGAGGAGCTATCGCTTCTTCTTCAGGAATTTCTGTTATTACATCCTTTTCTACTTCAAGCTTTTCTTCTTCGCCAGGTTCTGGATGTTCTTTCATGCCTTGCCTCCAATCGCGCGTAAGACTGTTTGTACCATGGTTGGCAGTTGTTCTGGCGATAGATTATTTCGAATGTAGTCTTGAAATACACGCTGATACTTTTCAGGATTTTGCTTTTTAAGAATAGTTGCCCACTCGGCAATGTGTTCTCCCATAATTCTTTTTTGATCAGGAATAACTTCTTGCGCAACTCCAAGCTGCACTCCTTCATCTTGCATACCTTTGAGCGCTGCATACAAGACGCCTCCTTTCACTGAAGTCTGGATACCAATATCAGCCACTGCAGTAGTAATGCCTGCTTTTTTTGCGCGAACTCCTAAGAGTCTCCCGACCAAATACGCTGCAGGAGTGTTGCCTGCATGACTTTTCCAACCATATGCTGCAAGCTCTTTGGTGTGTGCACTTGCTAGTACAGTGTCACCTTGTGCGGAGTATTTTATGATTTGCATGCTTATGTGATTAAGGCTTTTTCGTACAACTACTCGTGGTTTGTGACTTGCAATCATTTTTCTTCGAAGCAGATAATCGGTTTTTCCTTCTCTTCTTCTACGATAGGCTACAGTATAGGTTGATTTCATTTTTTGTGCACCAAATTTTGTTCTTGAATGTAAACTTTGAGATGGTGAAGACTTCTAAAAAATCCTCCTTTTGATTTAAGATAAAGGACTCGTCCTTCTTGAGAACTTATTTTTCCTGTATCTGTAAGCTTGTGAATAAGCTTTCGCTGGAGTCGGACTGTTGCCATCCACATTTTTTTTGTGTTATTGCGTGCATTTGGTTTTCCTTTTCTACTACCTTGTCCTTTTTGTCGTGACTTTCGTTTTTGTGCTTTATGCTGTCGCGCCCAGAATCTGCTGTGATATGATGTGGTTTTCTTATTAATTGCACCCTCGTCTATGAGCTTCCGTACATCATATCGAGTAACTGCTTTACGTATGTCTTCCAGTCGCGAGGTATCAATACAGACATGACTAATGCCACAATTAAAGATATCTGCCGCGAGTCGTTTTTGAAGCATCATGAGGTTCTCTTTGTGAGGAGTTTGTCTAATTCTTGTTTTTGTACCTGCTTATCTTTTTCCTCAGCAGGTTCTACTTTTGTTGCAA
>JAHFOI010000015.1 GCA_023266895.1 Candidatus Woesearchaeota archaeon | reverse complement strand
TATGGTGAGGAAGCCATGAAACAATACATCAAGAATCAAGGACGAGACGAGAATCAATTAAAGCTAAGTCTATTCTAGTCGGATACCCCGGGGCTCTGCCCCGATTGGGAGCTTTATTTTTCTCTGAATCCAGAGTGCTAGATGCCCTAGTCCAGGCACGAAGCGAGGAGTTTTTGAGCAGTAATTATGGTAGTTAGCTCCAAATTCCATTTGTAAATCTTTTTCTTCCCACTTGCATTTTTGGTGTACGAAATAAGTAAATGTTGCTGCAAGAAGTCCAGTGATGAGTGCAGGAATTGCATGTGAATTTGGAAATTGCATTCCTTTGATTGTGCCTAACGCTACGTGCCCCCATAGTCCGCCAAGATAACCTGCAAACATTGGATTTCTGTGTAGTGCAAACACTCCTGTTGTTCGCAAAGTGTTACTGGTTGTTGTATCTTTACGGTATAATCCTGCTGCTTTGACTGCAATCAGGCCGTATGCACAACCTGCAGCGGGCAAGATTTTGCAGAGTGGGATTGTGGAAAGCAGATATTCTGGCACGTCGTGTTGAGGTGGTTCGTTTTTTACTAAAAAATTGTAATAACTTGCGGCGAAAATTGCAGCCGCGGTTTTATACAAGTTCTTAATAATCGCAAATTGTTTTATTTTGTGCTGAATTATTCTTCCTGTTAGAAGGCCTTGATAAAAACTCGCAGGTAAGTTAGGGGGTGCGGTGTACTCTTCAGGAATTATTCTTCCCACAATATAGCCAGATTCTTCTAAGAGAGTGGTCTCCTTTAAACTATGGATTAGGAGTGCATCTGCGGCGGTTAAATCTTCTTTAAGTAGTTTGTCAAGTGATTCTTTATTTGCGTTGATTACCCAATCAAATCTTGCACTTAAAGGATGAGTGAGCCCTCTTTTTAAGCCGTAACACAAAACTTTTTTTTCTTTCGCAGCAGTTTTTGTATGATTCGGAGGAATTCTTCCATTGAGGCAATTTTCTAAGTAGGAGTGACACTCTTCTTGGACTGCGTTGTTGGCCATTGTCTAATTTAATGTAGAGTCCTTTTTAAAGCAATGCTTAAATTGTCATTCGTGAGTGGTTATTCGGCGTTTCTTTTCTTATTTAATGTTCATTTGAGCCACACTGTTGAAATTCTTCTTCTTTGGTTTGAAATTTCAGAGCAATTTTTATTTAAGATTAGCCAATGTGGGGAGAAAACTACAGGCTCTGTCCTAAGTCTCGGTTTTGACCTCACTCATTCTGCCGTGCTCGCAGACCTTACACAACCTTTTTCGCCCTACAGCCTCGATGTCATCACTTTGTTCTGAACACCTACTCATTAACATTTGTAGGAGTGCTCGGGCAGGCACCCCTGTACTAAAACCTGCTCGCACCGAAAAAGAGGCAGAATGGTGCACTTAGGACAGAGCCAAAACTGCAATAAGATTTATAAACCCCTTCTCAAACAAGCAAGCTATGGTTATTTGCCAGCGAAGCCGTGTCGGACGAACTCCTTCTGGAGGTATGTACAATCCTGCTAGAGGCAAGCGCAAGTTTGAGATGGGCAGAGATCCAGCGCATACCCGTATTGGAACAAAAAAACTGCTAGTTGTCAGAACCAAAGCAGCAGGCAGAAAAAACCGCTTGCTTGTTTGTGACATCGCAAATGTCTATACTCCATCAACAAAATCCTATGTTCAAACAAAAATAAAAACTGTGAAAGAAAATACTGCAAGCAGACATTTTGTCAGACGTAACATCATGACCAAAGGTGCAGTCATAGAAACTGAAGCAGGCCTTGCACGTATTACAAGCAGACCTGGACAAGATGGAATAATTAATGCAGTTATGGTTGAAACCAAGTAATTCTTTTTTTCAGCACAGTAGGCGTCAAAAAGAAATCTCAAAAGTTTTTTTTTCCTTCCTCAAATAAAATCAGCAACTTTACTCAGAGTTCTGCTAATGAAAAGCATGGTGAAACCAATAAAAATATACACTCCACCAAGATAACTTGCTTTAGGCACTGAATGCTCAACAAACCATTCTACAGTTGGTTGCACAACAGAAAAACCAGTTACTTCATTTCCTATCCAGGAATACACTCGTTCAGGGGAGCTTACTGCAAATACAAGTGCGAGCACTCCTGGAATAATCATCATCCACCCAAGACTTTTTAGTAAATGACTAATACTGCCCATAAGCCATGCCAGCATAATAATGCTAAGCACAACTAAACCAGCAGCAATTGCAAAACCGCCTGGTGCAAGAATCCATGGCTTGATTTGCACAGACCATGCTTTTGAAAGAATAGGAACGAGCATGGTGAGCCCAGAAAAATAACCAAGATGCGCACTAAAATGCAGTATTCCTTCTTGACTTAGCATAGCTGCTTGTAAGTTTCACTAAATAATAAATCTTTGCTTTGGAATGCAGAAAACCAACAAACGCAGCATGATATGCTTTTTATTGATTCACCCAGACTGCTTTGTTTTTCTTCAAAAAATTCTTGGCAAACTCAAGTTTTTCTTGACTTTCTGAAAACACAGTAAGCAAGGTATCTCCACGACCAACCAGGTTTCCTTTGTGCGCATGCAAAAGCACTCCTGCAGTTTTGTCAACAGGAGCTCCTGCAAGACGCGCAAGCTTGGCAATAACACTATTCTCAATATGCTTTACTGCTCCCGAGGAAGGCGATACAACTTCACCAGAAAAATGCGCAAGACCAATTCTCGTGTGCGTTGTACGTTTGCCTCCCTGTGCATGAATTATGCGTTGCATGCTTTGCCATGCTTCACCAGACTGAAGCAAGCGTTCGGCCATACTTCTTCCTTTGCCTGTTTTTGCTTTTCCTGCAAATTCTAATGCCTTTCCTGCCATTACCACACTTTTTCCACGTAAGTCACTTGGTTGTTCTTCACCTTCTAATATTCGCAGACAATCTGTTGCTTCAAGGCTAGGACCAATCCCGTTACCAATAGGTTCAGTACCGTCGCTTAACATGACCTTTACTTGCATGCCAAGACGAGAACCAAGAGTTGAAAACAAAGATTTTAAGCGCGTTGCGTTCGCGAAATCCCTCACTTTAGCTCCATTGCCAAGAGGAATATCAATAAGCACATGCGTTGCGCCAACGCTTGCTTTTTTGGCCATTATTGATGCAAGCATTTGACCTTCAGCGTCAATACTTAGTGGATACTCAACGCGAATGATTTTTTCATCAGCAGGTGCAAGATTCATTGCTCCACCCCATACAATAAAACCACCCGCACTTTTGAGAACTCGCTGCAATTTTTCTCGCGAAAAAGACACCTGTGCAAGCACTTCCATTGCATCAGCAGTGCCTGCAGGGGAGGTAATTGCTCTGCTTGCAGTCTTAGGAACAATCAATCCTGCAGCAACAAGAATTGGAACAACAATGAGTGTAGTGCGATTGCCTGGCACCCCCCCAATACAGTGAATATCAACTAATTGTTTTTCGTGAAAATTAATCACATCACCAGTGTCAGTCATTGCGCGTGTCAAATCACAGGTTTCTTGCAAGTTCATACCTCGCGTGTAATTTGCAGCAACATAACTCGTGATCTCTATTTCAGAAAGCTTATCCTTCACTATATCCTGCATGATACTCTTCAGTTCAGGATAGCCTAAGCTTTTTCCCTCTAATTTTCTACGAATAAAAGAAACACTTTCAGGTTTTTCTGCAAGTTCAACATCAACAAATTCACCGTGGCGTACGCGTAAGCTGTCTATCACTTCCTGAAATAAACCAACACTACCCTTGCGAACCATGCCTTCTTTTTCAGCAACATCAAGAACTGCTATTGTCGAATGCCTGCCAGAACGAACCAGCAATCGATCTAACGGGTGTAAATCCCATACTCTTGCTTCATGCTTGCTTACAAGAATAACAGGAGTTCCTCCAGTTGCAATATGCATGTCTTGTGCAACAAGTTTCATGCAGTCTCACCATGCTGTTCTTGCTCATAAATCTCAAACAATGTTTTTGTCAATGCAAGAGTCACTGGACCAATTACAAACCCTACAGGGCCGAGAACAAACAGGCCACCAAGCGCGCCAATCATGATGAGTATTGGGTGAACTTTGGCGCGTTCACCAATAACTTTTGGTTTTAATAGATTGTCAATGCCACTAATGATAACTGCACCATACAATAATAATAAAATTCCTTGCCAGATTATTCTCGAGTCAGTGTTATACCCGTCAAGCACGCGAAATAAACCTGCAGGAAGCCACACAATCCATGCGCCAACAAAAGGAATAAATGCCAGCACAGTCGTTACCATTGCCCACACAACAGGACTTGGTACGTTAAACAACCAGAAACCAATACCTGCAAGCACGCCTTGAATAACTGCAACAATCACTGAACCATACACTGTTGCATAAATGACATCGCTTACCTGGTTTCGTATTACTTTTTGGTGGCGCGCTTTAAATGGCAGGGCCTGATAAAGACGGTCTGCAATAATTTTTCCATCCAAAAACAAATAAAACAACGTGAATAGCATGATGACAAAATTCAAAAAAACTCCAGGAAGACTCAACACAAACTGAGATGTTGCATTAGCAAGCCACGTGATCCCATTTGCAAGCACTTCTTTAATTCTTATTTGAATATCTTGCTGACCAGAAAGATCATTAATACGATTCACAAATGTGCAAAAAAAACTTGCTCCTTGTTCTGGACACTCAAAGTTAAGAAGCGTATCAATAGACAATCGCTGTCTCACGCGTACATACAAAAAGTGTGCTTCAGTAGTAGCTGTATTGAGGACAAATATGAGTGGAATAGTGATCATGAGCAGTGCAATAATGGTTGTGAACAATGCTGCAAGTAAGCGTATACGAATCTTTTTTGTAAGCCACTCAAACAATGGATAAAAAATATATGCCAGCACAACTGCGCCTAACAATGAATTTATAAATGGTTTAATCATGAAAAAAGACACTGCCACAAGAACAAGCACTATTCCAAGCGCAACATAACGTGAGCGATTTTCTTCAGGCATTCACTTATGCCACGACGCAGAGTATATAAAGTTTTTCTGCCATAAACCTTTTAAAGTCATAGACTTGTTTTTAACTACTTGAGCCCGTGGTCTAGCGGTTATGACGTCTCGTTGACGAGCAACATGTTCAAAATCGAGAAGGTCCCCAGTTCGAATCTGGGCGGGCTCATAAAGAAAGTGAAACAACAGCTACTAGCCAGATTACGCGAACCGGAAAATAATAAACTCACCAATGAGTCCCCAGTTCTGCTCCCAAACTGAGGTTTGTGGCACATCCTCAACAGTGGTTTCGGATGGAATCTGGGCAGGCTCATAAAAATCGGATACGCATTTTTGGGAAGTCTGACTTTGCAGTATTAGCTTAAAGAATTGATTATTGAGGAGTTTGAATAACCCTTCAAAAATAGTCAAATTCCTCAAAGAAGATTTTTGAATCCAACGGAAAATGGGGGTTATTCAAACCTCTCTATTGCAGATTTGTGCAAAACTCTATTTTAATTCTAAAGCTTTAAAATCAACACTGCTTTTGCAGGCTTATGCGTATCATTTCAGCAGCTCCTTCAAACACAGAAATACTTTACGCACTTGGTTTAGGAGAGAGTGTTGTTGCAGTCACTCGTTTTTGTGATTATCCAGAAGACGCCAAAACCAAGCCAAACATTGGTGGATGGATTGATGTCAATTATGAAAAACTCAAGAGTTTTAACCCTGATCTTGTTATTGCCTCAAGCTTTGTTCAAAATAAAATAGTGACAGAACTCAAAAAACAAGGAATCAAGGTGCTTCAAGTTGATCCACTCAGCATTAATGATGTTTACGAAAGCATACGACGTATTGGTGAAGTAACTGGCACAGTAATTCAGGCAGAAAAACTCATTCAAGACATGCAGAATGGATTCTTAGCAATACAAACTGAACGAGGAATGCTGCAACAACGTTTCAAGGTGTATGCTGAAGAATGGCACCAACCACCCACTTGTGCAGGTAATTGGGTGCCAGAACTCATTGAGCTCGCAGGAGGAAACTCATTTTGTCCTCAAGGAATAGTTAGCGAACCTTTTGATGAAAACAAATTATTTGCGTGGAATCCAAAAATAGTTATCTTACACTGGTGTGGTTTTGGAACACAATCAAACATTGATTGGTTTAAACAACGCTGGCCAACACTTGACGCAGTCAAAAACAACAAAGTCTACTGTATTGATGACCGCCTGCTCAACAGGCCAGGACCACGATTGGTGGAAGCAACACGAGAAATTCAAAAAGTATTAGGCGTCATGCAGGTAAATAGTCCTGCGTAGCACTGATTCAAAAAGAGAGTATGCGTGCTTTTCTATTAGCATAGGAGTCAGGGCAATACCTATTCAGCGCAATCTTTTTAAGAAACAAGAGAAGAAAAGAAGGATGTTAGCTTTGCCAGAATTACGGCCTTTTCTTAGAAGTATATCGCTTGCTGAAGTTGAAGACCAAAATGATTTTAGTTTAATTTCTGAAGCAGTAAAGGCAACAAAGCTTTCAGATAATCGTTCTGTTCGTGAAACATTGAAGATTCCTATGAGTTCAGGGTACTCTCTCCGATTTGTTTCAGGTCAAAGTCCTGAAATATTCATCAGTGGAGAACCTGAAAAATTATCTGAAATACAATATGCTTTCTGCCCAATTATTGTAACTGCAGTTCGTAAAATTAATTTTAAAGAAAGAATGTGTGATCGTCTGGTATATGTTTGTGGTTATGAGCTAAACCAAGATGCTGAAGCTTTTGCACAAGGCCTTGCAGAAATGAAAAATCTTTTGTTTGAGCGAAAATATTGCCGCGATCGTAGCATAAAAGATAGAGAGGTTCAGTCAGTTTTTTTGTTTTGCAATCCTGATAACATTGAGAAACTGTACAAAACTGCTCATAAACTAAGTGTTGATTTTTACGAAGCAGTATCGCAAGGTCGTTTTTCAAGTTCTGAACTAGTTCAGTTATGTGACCGTCTGTATTCTTCTTTGCAGCCTTAGATCATAACAACTTCAAAGAGCATTTTGGGTGTCAAACATTTTTTCGTTTTCTTTCTTTGCTACTATAATAGTACATTTTAAAAACTCCTGATGGTATGCTTGAAGAAAAAGAGGACTATGAGCTTTACTGTCAAGAAGGGTTTTTTGTATGCATATTTTTGTTTTGACGTGAGTCGCGAGATTGCGCTAGAGCGAGTTACCTCATTATTTGGCAGGACTCCTGAATGTGCGCAGTTTGTGTGCGAGCGATTAATGCCGGAGCATGTTAGGTTCAAGATAGCTCCTTTATTAGTGCGATTGGGTAAAGAAACAGTGCTTGGCACTAGTGCTGAAGTCAAAGCAAAGGTGTATGATTTTGGCGTGGTGAGTTTGATTTATCAGGTACCCTTACAGGGAAGTATAACTTCTATTGCTGAGCTTATGAAGCGTGTTGCAGAACACAAAACTCTTGCGGAGAGCGCGAAGCAAAAAACAATTCTTCTTATGCATGAGCTCGCACAGGCATTGATCAAGCCAAAAAATGACCTCTCGCATGTGCAAGATTATTTTGTTCTTAGAATTCATGAACTTGACAGGCCTCTGAAGGCTGCAGAATTGCTTGCAAAACATGGCAAAGAGATTGCTGGTGCACTACGTTGTGAGACAGAGCAGTTAAGTCATTGGGAACTTGACAATGCAGTAAAATACCCGTTGAGTTATTATGAAAATGAGCTGGTGGTTGTTGACTGGAATGCTGCGTTTATTTATGATCCTCGTCAATCATATGATGTTCAGGATGTACTGGAGTGTGCAGTTATTGAGCTGTTAGAACTTCGTGCGTATGATACGGTTCTTGACACTGCGCTTGAACAAGCCTATTCTGATTTGGACAAAAAAGAAACATTCACTCTTGTGCCGTATGGAAAAACCACGACTTATTTAGTGGAGGTGAAACTTGATGTGACTGAGGTCCTTGATCGTTTGACTGACCAGCTTAAACTTATTGGCGACTTGTATCTTTCTAAAGTGTATCATGTTGCATCCCAGCGTTTTTATTTAGATCAGCTTAAGACCAGCTTGAATGAAAAGCTGGCTGCTGCTGAAAGTATTTACAGAATGCTTTTTGAACGTGCGAATAATAGATTGCTTATGATTCTAGAATGGATCATGGTGGCATTGTTTGTTGTGGAAATTGTGATTTTACTGTTGTGGTGGTTTAATCCATGAATCTGCAAGCTTAATATACTTCTATGGTTGTATCAAGACATGCTTCCTGATATATCCTTGAAAAGTCTAGCGTTGCTTCAAAGAGAAAAAAGTATAGAGATTGCTGTTTCACAACTACAGTCTATGAGTCCTGAAGAGAAAAAAGGCATTGATTGGACACTCAGAGTGAATAATGGTGTTGTAGAATCAAGGGAAGCTGAAAGCGTGTCGGTCACACAAAAACCAGTTATTCCATGTGTTGATCAAAGAGATAATCCACATAGACAACGAGTTATCTTAAAAACTGTAACGACAAAGAATGACTTTTTCACAGGTTATCAATTGAGAACCTATCCTTTTGTTTCTAAAGACACTTTTGATGTCTACAAAACACCTGATGGTTATGTTTTTGAGGGAAGGCTTGCAGTACCTTTTTCGTATGATTCTCTCAGCAAGAATTTTTCTGATAAAGAAATAGTTTCGTATCAGAACATTAGGAAATGCAAGATGAGTTTAGAAGAAGTGTGCAGGTGTATTAATACATTCGCTGCGTACAAGTTTATCAAACCTGAAATGAGTATTCAACGGTGCTGACTTTTTTTCAGCCAGAAGTATGATTGCGTGAGCATAAATGCAAGAAGGCATGCAGTCGTAATACTCCACACTGGCAAAGGATTGCCTGCAAGAAGTACAATTGCAAGACTTAGCAAGAAGGCAATAAGAGTTACTTCTCTTGATTTCTTTTTCTTACTAACTTCGGCACTCACGCGCAAAAACAACAGGTACAAAATAAGTCCATTAATGAATATTGAGATAATGTCTTGAATAAACCATAAGAATGCAACTAAACTCATGAATAAAACTGCAAGCATGAGCCAGATTTCTGTGGTTATGTTTGTTGAGAGTTTTGAGCAATAGATGTGTTTTGCAACAAGAACAACTGCAACCAGTGCAATAAGCAACCACAATCCTGCAATCATGGGAGTGCAACGCAGAGTAAGATATAAAAAACCTGCTATTTAGGTGTCATCATGAAAGCGTTGTCATTACGCCAGCCGTGGGCAGAGCTTATTTTGCAAGGCAGAAAAACTATTGAAACACGGACATGGAACACTCAGTTTCGAGGTAGATTTTACATTCATGCTGCGAAATCAGTAAACAAATTATGGTGTGAACTTTTTGGCATACAAAACTCTGTGACTGGCATGCTTGTTGGTAGTGCAGAACTGGTGGAAGTGAAGGAATACAATTCGCTTGTGCAATGGGCTGCTGATAATGAAAAACACTGTTGTCCTTTAGACATCTGGACAAAGAAGCGATATGGTTTTGTGCTCAAGAATGTACTACGTATAACACCAATACCTTGCAAGGGCAAACTCAACTTTTTTGAGGTGGACACTGGCGCTACGCTAGATTACCGCCACAGCTGAACATTTAGGACGAGTAGATTCTGTCGCAAGATTTATGAAGCCAGTGATTTCATACCTTCACATGTCAGAACGTGATGGCTTTACTTCAAGGTATGAAAATGCACAAGGCTGTCTAAGCGTGATCGCACTGCCGTTCTATGTGTTGGCAAAAATCCCTTTTTTTTTAGCTGCAGAAGCACGAAGATACGAGCTTGAATCAATGCTTGCAGAAGAAAAAATACCAGCACGGGACTTGGTTTTTCTTGAATCAGAATTTCATGTAAAAATAAACAAATATGTTGGTGCAGTGTACAAAACACGTGATGAAATTCCTTTGAAAAAACACATGCGAGAATATGATCCTGATGTAT
This sequence comes from Candidatus Woesearchaeota archaeon, assembly GCA_023266895.1. Classification (GTDB taxonomy): domain Archaea; phylum Nanobdellota; class Nanobdellia; order Woesearchaeales; family ARS49; genus JAHFOI01. Next base: position 15,622 of record JAHFOI010000015.1, on the reverse strand, counting down.
GGCTGATTGAATTTTTTAAAGCACGGCAGGCATACTGGATATACCTACCTGAGGGCAAACCTCAAGGACAACTACAAGAACTTGAAGAGTTAGTTCGTTATGATGCCTATTATCAAATACTTGAACGAAAAGGTATTGTTGAGTTGGCTGAAAAAAAGGTGAGTGATCAAAAAAACGAATAGAAAATAGTGTTATAAGACTTTTTTTGTGAGGTGAATTATTTCTAGGGGGTGTGATTGGGTGAAAGAGGAGTTAGTAAAGTGTAAAAGAGAGGTGAAATGTGTCTTGAATTGCTTTTTTGTGTCAGAATGTTTTGGTTTTCCTTTAGTGTGTCACATTATTAAAAAAGCATGAGCAACAATTCCATACAAGGTGAATTAGTATGGGTAGTCAGATACTAGATGAGCAAACCGGTATATTACCTGTTCTGAGTCTATCACAAACAACTTCATTTCAACAAGAAATTGACGAAAAACGCGCTCGAGAACGTAAGAATCAAATAAATTTTGAACAACAATTATTTTCACTAAACTTTGTTCAAAATCAAAAAATGAATCCTCATGTTTCACTTGAAACTGCAATAGGAGATTGCGGCCCAATACGTTCTGGAGAAACAGTTGTTATCAAACGCGCTAATTATCTTGCTGATGGAAGCCTTGATAGTGCAGCACTTGATGAGGAAGCACGCTTTTTGAGAGATTGTCAGATGCTAGGTATTGTAAACTTACGAAATTATGTGAGGGGATATGCACTTGTCTTAGGTGAAATTAGAACTGAGACAGGTCACGAAACATTTAATGATTGGATAAAAAGCAATCCTTACAGAAGAGAAAATCATTTGAACACGGCTGTTCTTGATGTTTTAATGAAACTTGTTGTTACAACAGAACAAATTCATAAACGAAACATTATTCATCGTGACTTAAAAGAGGCAAACATACTCATGGGTGGAACTGCAGAACAACCAGCGCCAGTTATTGCAGACTTTGGCAATGCCTGTTATGCAGGAACAGTTCCTCAAGGCAGGAAAATTTCTGCAGGAAGCTTGACAGCAATGCCTCCAGAACAGTTTAACTCTGAAGCGCAAGCACGAAAAGAATCTGATATTTATGCCTTAGGCGTGTTAATGTATCACGCACTTACTGGATTTCCTTCGCGAAGCCCAGATGAATTAGAACAGTTTGCAACTAGCCCAAAAAAAGAATTTCCTAAATTGGTGGCATCAGTTCGTGATCGAAATGATTATGTTTCAACTGCATTGGCGAAAGTTGTTGAACATTGCCTGAATTCAGACTATGCACACCGTCCTTCATTAGCTGAAGTTCGTGATGCACTATCTAAAGAGCAGGCGTATGCCCAATGCATTAATGCAGCTGGTTTGAAAGGAATTGCCACAAGAACTATGGCACGCGTTGCCTAATTATGCAGTCACTTCAATCACATATGCTTGCTGAACAGGTGCTACGCAAGAGCAGTGCACAACAATTTTCTGAGATGACACAATTTGCGGTTGAGCAATTGCCACGCGCAGGATAGATTTTACCCAATGTAACTTACATCTTTGCCAATCTTGCCACGTAACCGCGCAAATGCCTGTTGGGCATGCAAAGCATTCACTTCTTTCGTACGCTGACTAAATTCTTTGTCAAGCTCACTAATACGCTTGTCAAGTTTTTGCATATCAAGATTTAGCCTGAGCTTTTTGTTGAGAATAGTAATGATTTCTCGAGCGCCATTAATACCAAGATACAATGGGTGACCATAGGTTTCTGCAAGCAAGCTCACTGCAGGAATGTTACGCTGACCCGCAAGACCTAAAAGCACGCCTGAAACGCCAATAATAGGTCCCACTACACCATATAATTTCTGATTAATCTGAGTGCCTTGACAATAATAGGAAATAATGTCAGTTGTGGTGCCTGTGCAAAACACTTGCGGATGCTTAGGCACGTGACGCAATGCAATACCACCCAAGGTCACCACTGATTTTGCCTTGAATTGTTGCATGACATCAAGTACCGTGTTGCAAAATTCATAACAACTATGCTCATTTAATGGCTGCACATCACCCGCGAGCAGGAGAATATCACTATTGTTGTGCTGCTTCCAATACACCTCAATCGTGGGCAGCTCAACAAGATTTTGTTCATTCACAAATACAGTGTGTGGATAATCATTGCTTTTGAAATGCAAAATCTTTTTGGCTTTCAGCACATCAATCAAAAAGTCTACAGTTACTTTGCCAACATTGCCAATGCCTGGAAGTCCTTCAATAAGCACCGGCTTGTTGATGCGTACATTCTTGCTTGTGAATTCAGGAAGCCAACTCATGCTGCCTCTTTGGCACGTCTTCGGTAATCAGCATACTTGTCATCAGGCGTGAATTTGAGTGGCTTTGTGCTCAAGGCTTTGGCGCCACAGGAGTGAAGCTCTTGCATAGTCCAGTTTTCACACACTGTACACTTCAAAATATGTTTCATGACTAATAAGTAAATGTGGTGCTTCATAAAGGTTTCTGACGAGTGGGCGCTGGTGAAAATCTCGTCTTTGAACTCCTGCGTTAATTTATGCGTTCAGAGATTTGCATACTTTTTCATTTAGTATTGCTTGTAAATTGCCCCTCGTTGCACAGAAGGCTTTTTAAACCCTCTCAATTGTTTATTCGTGTTTTTGGGGCCGTGGTCTAACTTGGCTATGACTTAAGGTTTGGGACCTTGCAGTCCCGGTTCAAATCCGGGCGGCCTCATTATTTTTTTGAAGGAAGTGATGTGTTACAGTATTTTTTATCGGATTTGAACATTTTTATCCTAAAGCTTTTTAAATCAGAAAGCGACTTTTCATTGTATGGACCTCAGCATTGTGATTCCGTGCTATAATGAAGAACAAAACGTTCCATTGATGTATCAACGCCTAACTGCAGTGCTGCAAAAACTCAAATTGGAATATGAAATTATTTTTGTTGATGATGCAAGCACAGATAATACGTTTAAGGAAGCAGCAAAACTTAACGGCAAAGATGCACGTGTGAAAGTCATTCAGTTCAGAAAGAATTCGAGAAAAGCAGCTGCAATCATGGCTGGCTTGAAGATGTCACAAGGCAAGAGGATTCTTACCATGGATGGTGACTTGCAAGATGAGCCTAATGAGGTCCCCAATTTCTTATCTGCTATGGACAAAACTCAGGAGGATATTATTGTGGGATGGAAGTTTCATCGCCAAGATCCTTGGCACAAAATAATTCCTTCAAGAATCTTCAACTGGCTGGTGCGCAAGCTTACACGCATAAAAATTCATGATTCAGACTGCAATTATCGTCTTATGACAAGACAGCTTGCTGATGAACTTGATGTGTATGGTGGCTTGTTCAGGTATATTCCTTCAATAGCAAATAGCATGGGGTTTAAGGTTGGAGAAATAAAAGTCAAACACAATGAGCGCATGTATGGAGTGAGTAAGTGGGGTTTGGGTAGAATTGTGAAAGGAAGTCTTGATTTGGTAACAGTTAAATTTCTTATTGACTACAAAAACAGTCCATTGTATTTGTTTGGGGTATTGGGCGCAGTCATGTTTGCATTTGGTTTCATTTCAGGAATTTACTTGCTGTACGAAAAGTTCGCATTACATCTGAGTATTGCAGGCAGGCCTTTGCTTTTGCTTGTCTTGCTTTTACTCATCCTGGGCATGCAATTCCTGAGTCTGGGCTTGATTGCTGAATTTATTCGAGCAGAACCAAGAAAACAAACAAGCTCACAAATAAAACAAGTATTGCAATAAACCATGACTGAACTCTCTTTTTTAGAAGTAGTGCAGACTCGGCGTAGTGTACGTACCTTTCTCAAAAAACCTGTTTCCCTGGAGCTCGTGAAAGAGATTCTGAGCTTGGAAACCTATGCTCCAACAAACTGCAACCAACAATTGTGGAATTTTATGGTCATAACTGATGAAAAAATAAAACAGCAATTAATTACTGAAGCTGCTTCATCAACAATTATTGCGCGAGCACCAGTTGTTATTGCAGTTATGTATGATGGCTGGAATTACAAAGAAGCAATTCAGGGGGGCGCTATTGCGGTACAAAATATACTCTTGGCAGCAACCTATTATGGTCTGGGTTGTTTGTCGATGAACAGTTATGGCAATGATGAAAAAATTAAAAACCTACTTTCGATTCCAAAGAATCAACAATTGTGTTGTTTTGTACTTTTGGGATATGCTGATCCTGAAGCGCTCAAGGTATCACCTGTACCTCGCAGACCAGTGCATGAAGTTATGCATGTGAATAAATTCAATACGCAAGTGATTCAAGGCAAACCGTATGATCCTGAAGCATGGACCACAAACGAGCTTGTGAGTTGGCAACAATACTACTGTAGAAAAACATTTCTTGGCAAGGAAATGGACATCATGCATGCGTTAGAGAAAGATCTTGTTGGTAAACAGCTTGCAGGCATACAAAAACCTGTTCTTGATTTGCTTAGCTATGATGGCTGTTATATCAAAGAATTTCCACCTGTGCCAATTACGAGCGCAGATTTGTGTGCAGAAACCCAAGCATACACCTGTGCAGCAGTTAAACTCTACTGTCCAGAAAAACAAGGTACACACACAACTGTTCTTTTGGACTTAGAAAAAGCAAAAATTGACCTGACACAAAAATTTGAGACCATAACCTGCATGTATAAGTTTGAACGCATATCAAAAAAACAACAGGAAAAGTTGCTTGTCATTTGCAAAAAACAACTTGCTCCCAAAGGAGAGCTTGTGATCATCAGCAGAACAAACAATATTCTGTTCACCTTATTTTACTGGTTCATCAAAACATTGTTTGGTGATGACATTCGCAAAACAGGTATTTATGCATTTTTTGGTCCATACAAACCATTAAATCTCAGAAACGCAAGAACGCTGTTGAAGAAGCAAGGGTTTACAGTTAAACAAGAACGTTATTTCACAGTTCCTGCATTTTTTGATCAAGCATTGCAAATGTATTTACAATTCAAGAAAAGCGGTGGCTCAAGCTATCTTCATAGAATACGACGAGAAAATTGGATGACACGTTTGGTTAGCAAAATAATTTTGGCACAAGGCTTGAAAAAAAAATGGTTTGGCAGTGTGGTGGTGTTGAGGGCGAAGAAATGAAGAGTGTGCGTATCAGAACTGAAGGAGAAATTACGCAAACAATGCACCCCTACGCCCAAAGTCTCATCGCTAATATTCCTCGTATATTGAACCAGCTTGATCGTAATAGTACGTCGGCAACTTTTGGTTGTTTTGATCGCGAATACTGGCATTACAAAACAGCGGACTTTGCATGTGCACGCAAGCAAGAAGGAGTGCTTTCCTTGGCATTGGTATTCATGAACAAGTTTGAAAATAATCCTTACTTTAATTCTGCCATGGTAAAAGAATGGTGTGAAGCAGGCATAGCTTGCTGGATGCGTATGCAAAACAATGATGGATCATTTAATGAGTGGTATCCTGAAGAACATAGTTTTGTGGCAAGTGCATTTTCAACGTATGCTATTACAGAAGCAATACTTGTGCTCAGACTTCCTATTTCTGAAGCTACTCGCAACGCAATTTGCGCAGCAGGTAAATTTTTGCAGCAACACGCAGAATTCCGCGTGCAAAACCAGCAGGCAGGAGCAATTATGGCTCTCCACAATTGTTCACTTGTGACTGGAGAAGAATCATTTGCGGTAACTGCGAAACAACGCTTGAGTGAGCTTGCAAAAAAACAAACTCGCGAAGGCTGGTTTGATGAGTACGGCGGACCAGATATTGGTTATCTCTCAGTCGCTATTGATTATCTAGGAAAATATTATGCAAAAACAACTGACAAACAAGCAGTGGTTATGATGAAAAAAGCTGCAAGCTTTCTTGCACAAGTAATGCATCCTGATGGTTCTGCAGGAGGGGTGTACACAAGCAGAAGTACAGAATACCTTATTCCGAGCGCGTTTGAACATGATCTGGGTAATGATGCTTTAATTCTTGCGCAATTCTGCAGGCAAGGAATTCAATCAGGTGTGCTACCTTCTTGCACAACTCTTGATGACCGCTACTTGTTGTATAATGGGTACACCTATGCACAAGCAGAGCTTCAGGCAAAACTCCTGCCAAAAAAAATAGTGCAGCTTTTCAAGAACACCACATACTTTTCAGAGTGTGGCTGGTTTATTCGCAGAACAAAACACTATTTTATCATCATAAATCTCAAAAAAGGTGGGGCGTTTTATTTTGCGTCGCCAGACAATCGCGTTCATGATGCAGGAGTTTTTATTGCAGGAAGTCCAGTGCTTTCAAGCTCCTTTGTAGGTTCTTCAACAGAGCATGAGTTCATACCAAAAAATCCTGAGCTCTGTGCAAAGATTACTGTGCGGGGCAACATGCAGCAAAGTCCTGAAGAGGTCTTGTCACCCCTCAAAAACATGCTTTTACGAGGAACACAACTCACTATTGGTAAAAACCAAAAAGTACGCCACCTGCTGAAAGAAGTATTCAGAGATAGATTAATTGCATCAAGAAAAACAAAAACTTCATTTGCGCAAAACATGCTGAAAGGAATGTTCAGGAGAGCTCCTGAAAAATCAGAACATCCGCTGGGTTTTGAGCGTTGTTTTGTATTCTCAGAGGAATCAGTTGCAGTAGAGGATATGTTGCATAATCCGCCAGCTGATTGTGAGTTTTTGGTTGGTGCAAAACAAGCAGTGCAAACTGTGCCTAGCTCACGATTTTTTGTGCTAGGAGACTTGGAGTATCATGTCGTAAGTTCTACGTCTGCAACAATTCATAGAAAGCTGTTGTAAAATGCGTATCGTAACTACCCTCTATCTTTATAAATCACTTGTCTTCTTCAAAGTATATGGCGAATACGTCTGAACCAAAAAGAACTCTTGCAAAAGTTTCTGAGACCAAACTAGGTATCACTGTCAAAAAATCAGAAAACTTCAGTGAATGGTTCACACAAGTATGTTCTGAATCAGGAGCCCAGCTTGCTGACGTGCGATATGGTGTGCAGGGTTTTGTTGTGCACCGCCCATGGGCTATGCGTATTGCGCGAAAGATTTATGATGCGTTTGAAGCAGAAGTTGAAGCAGACGGTCATGAGCCCTACTTGTTTCCCACTGCAATTCCTGAAGAAAATTTGATGAAAGAAAAAAAACATGCAGGTTTTACGCCTAATGTGTTTTGGATAGACTATGCAGGAAGCCAGAAGCTGGAACGACGCATTGCACTGCGACCAACTGGTGAGGCGCAAATTTATCCTATGTATGCGTTGTGGATTCAAAGCTATAAAGATCTTCCATGGAAAGGCTACCAGAGCAGGATTACAGTCTTTAGAAATGAAATGACTACTCGGCCTTTTTTGAGAGGAAGAGAATTTATGTTTTTTGAAACTCATGATGTTTTCAGAACTCATGATGATGCGCTTTTACAAATCAAAAAAGACATGGAAATCATGGAACGCGTTGTGAGTGAGAAAATGAAAATACCCTTTATTTTTTTCAAGAGGCCTTCGTGGGACAAGTTTTTGGGAGCAGATAACAGTTTTTGCTCAGACACACTGAACCCTGATGGAAGAAGAAATCAAATTAGCAGCACGCATGACTTAGGACAAAACTTTGCCAAAGCATTTGACATCAAGTTTGATGATGAAAAACGTACACAGTCCTATGGGTGGCAAACGTGTTTTGGTCCAGGAATTTGGAGGCTTATCGCTGCCTTGATCGCAATTCATGGCGATGATAATGGCCTTATTTTGCCTGTAGAATTTGCTCCAGTCCAGGCAGTTATTATACCAATCTTATTCGCAGGCAAGGAAGAAAGTAATGCTCGAGTGCTTGAAGCATGCACTTTTGCACAGCGCGTAGCACAAGACGCAGGTCTTCGTACGCATATTGATTTGCGTTCAGACACTCCGGGCTTCAAGTTCAATGATTGGGAGTTGAAAGGAGTTCCATTGCGTATAGAAATTGGACCAAAAGATGTTGAGAAAAAACAAGCAGTAATTGTGCGAAGAACTGACAAGAAAAAAACACAAGTTGAGATGAAACAGCTTGGGAAAACACTTCTTGAAGAAGCGCGCACTGTTGATGTTGAAATCAGCAAGCGAAGTCAGAACTATTTTAAAGATAACACGCGAACCGCAATAACACTACAAGAAACAATACAACTTATTGAAACAAGTCGCGGCTTTATCAAAATACCTTGGTGTAGCACTGCTGATGAAGGAAAAAAGTGTGAGGAGATTTTTAGCAAAGAAACCACTGGCGGAGTTATTTGCGGCACTCCTTTTGAGAATGAAGAAACACCAAAGAAAGGCATGAACTGTGTCGTGTGTGGCAAGCCTGCAAAACACATTGTGTGGGTTGCAAAGTCTATTTAGTGCAAAGTATACTCACTGACAAAAGTTTTTATACAATACTGGTCAGTTCGTAATAGCGAATGACAGATGACTATCTAAAAAGTTATGTCATTCGCTATAGTAAATAAAAACAATTATTTTTTATAGAGAGGCTTGAATAACCTCTGTTTTATGTTGGATTCAAACCTCTTCTTTGAGGAGTTTGACTATTTTTGAGGGGGTATTCAAACTCCTCTATAAACTCTGAATTGAATTGGTCTTCTTGCTAGTTTGCTTAATTCGGCTGCATGAGAGCGAATTTTATCAGGAGTTACATTCGCCTGCCAAACCTTGCCATCATATCTGTAGCCATGTTTTGCCCCCCAGTTAAGACAATTGGCCACACCTGCCATGATTCTTCTTTGGTCATTGCCAAGCACTGGAAACACCTCATAATTTCTTGTGGGCTCAAGAGGTGTTCCTGTAGTTTCTTTTGCTTGAGCTGCAAGAGCCTTTATGTATCCTTCTGGAGGTAGTTCGTAAGGATTACTCAATGCAGTTTTTGCGTCATGTGCACTTGGCAGTTCTGGAATATACCTCATCCATGCAAGAGTTCCATCTAGTTTTTGATAAACTTGGTTTTGTGTTGCAGTGAGTGTTTTCACTACGCCAGCAATATCAATGCCTTTTTTTTTAAGTTCTTGTTTTTTTTGTGCAACTATTCCTGCTTCTTGTTCAAGCAGATTCCAAAGTTTATACAGCTCCTCAACAAGTTTGTCATGTACAAAGTCTTCAGGGTCTTTTTTTATGAAGGTACGTACGCAGGTATAGCTATCAGAAGAAATATGAATTCGTTTTTTTCTGAGAAAGCGTTCTGCACTTGGCAGGAGCAGCGTGTTACAAACAGTTTCTAAGGTAATCCCTTTTCTGCTGCATTCATGAACTGACGTGTATTCTGTAAGCATCTTTTGTTCTTGTTTAGCATACTTTGGATTGCTAAGTTCCCATGATTTGCTTTGTACTGTTTGAGGTTCATGAAAATAAGGATGACCTCTTTGTATACTCCAGGTTCGGGTATCAGCCTTCATTGAGTAGTGTTTTCTATGCTGTACTTTTTTTCGGTTTGCTTGTTGAAGCTGCACTAGGTTAGCAATAGCATCATCAGAAAAGATTCCAACAGCCTCTTTCACAAGTGTATAGCCTTCTTTGATTTCCTGAGCAATAACTGCATGAATTCGTTTTGGCAATTTTTTCTCTTGAATAAGAATTTTTGTTTCTGAAGAACCGCCTGAGGTAATAACAAGAGGCCACACTTGCACTAAGTAATCATATTTTTCTGTCACTGCTTCGCTTGGAACAAGTGCAGAAATAACTTCACTAATTTCTGTGAGCAATCTTTTTCCATCACCTTTTGTGTAGTCTGCTGGAATAATGTCGTGCTGCAAGCTTTCTTCAAGAAGAGGAAGGGTGGTTTCAGCAAATGCACGACTTTTGCAGAGTAGCGTGCCTCTGTTATCCCTGAGCTGAGCACATTCTTTTGCAGTAATAATAAATTCTTTGAGCCACTTCTTATCAGGAAGTTCAGCTAACTCTTCTTCAGTGTACACTTTTTTGGCTTGTTCATGATCAACAAGAGGTAGAAATTCGTGATCTTGGAGCGCTTGTGAAAACAGGTTTTTTTCAGCATTCCATTGTGTGGTGCGGGCGTGTGTTTTCATACGTGGCAGCCAACTCATGAGCTCATCAAGAGAACACGTGCGGATCATTCGTTCAATAAGTCGTTCTTTCTGAATATTTTTTCTAGTGTTTTGCTCAGTCCATTGAGCATAGCGAGAGGTTTCAAACACTGATTCAAGTAATTGGTATGCTGGGCTTTTTGGGAGTTCTGGAATTTTTCTTCTGCCGGTGTTCTCATGATGTTGGTGGCGTTGTTCTCGCTCTGTAGCATACTGTTTCCAAAGAATTTGTGCTGATTGTTCAAGTTCTTCTGGAGTAAAATAAACTGCAACAAGACTTTGGGCATAGTTATTTCTTGCATTGAAATACTGTTGCTTGCTCAGTGCGTCTCGTGCTGCTTGAGCTATTCTGCGCGTTGTTTTTTTTGAGGTTAAGACATCGCTAATTTTTTTTGGTTCACTTACCAGGCCTGGAAAAACATAAGTAGGCTGTACAACAGCATTCAAGTCAGGTTCTTCAAGAGAATAACTGCCTAAGCCATGGGCTTTTGCAAAGGCAATGTCTGCTTTTTCTTTGCGCAAAAGTACCTTTGTATCAAAAGGTATTTGTTCAAGAGCAAATTCTGCAAGAAGTATAACTTCTTCAAGCTCTGGTGTTGTTCCTGAATTCAACATGATTTGTGCAGCGCTATACGCTTCTGGTGCGTGAGAAAAGGCTGATTGATAGTCAGTGAGAAGATTTAAGCTTTTATTCAGGAGGTTTCCTCGTGTTGCTTTATCAATAATACCTTGCGTATTGCCTTTGCGCAACAGTTCGCCAAAACCAAGAAGCTCAGCAAGTGAGTCTGCACCATGCTTTTCAAGAAATTCATCAAGTTTTTCACGTTGTTCTTTAGGCAGTGCTTCTTTGGTTCTTAGCAAGCGCTGCACAACTGTTTCTTCCTGCTTTTTCTTACTCGCTGATTGTATTACAGGAAAAAGCTTTTTAAATCGTGCTTCTGATTTGTCAAGTGCATACACCCATGCAGGAAGCCATGATTCTTTCATGTCACTTAGTGTCATTTGGTGTTCAACATTTTGAGTAATTCCTGAGCTAGTTGGGGGAAGAAGTTGCACGGTGTGCGTGTACGTGAGCCCTCCACCTGCTAATTCATTTGTGCCTTGGCGTGACTTGCCTGTAACTGGTGCGCTAACAGGAATAACACGAGGTGCTGACTGCCATGCTGGATCAGTGCCTTTTATTGCGGCACATTTTGTGAGAAACGCGCGTACATGACCCATGCCAGGCATGTTTTGTGTTTTTTTAAATTTGCGAATAGTGCGCGCAATATTCGCAGGCACACCAGATTCTTTGCTAAATATTTCTTCTGCTAAACGCTCAATCTTCTTTGTCATTCTTTAGCTTGGTGAGGTGCACCTTAAAGACTTTGTGCAATAATGTTATTACTCAATAGTAACATTTATATACTGTGAAATCTCAGTATGGTCTATGATGAACAGTACAGTGATACGCATAGCATTTCTCATAGGACTATGTGCTGCGTTTGGCTTAGGTGTTATGCTTCATGATGTACTCCAGCAAATTCCTGTCAGAGTGAGTGATTTACCTCTGGGAGAGGGAGTTGTAGTAGAGCGCGCCTCTCCTGGAGATCGCATTAGCGAGGATCAGATTCAAGTGCTTAAAGACAAAGTAGTACTTGACATTCCTAATGCGCAATGGAGCACGTTTACTAACACAAATAGTATGGATCCAGTGCTTGACAAAGGCGCAAATGCTATTCAAATAGCGCCTGCATCAGCTTCAGAGATTGCTGTTGGCGACATAGTTTCTTATGATAATGTGCAAGCGAGTGGCACAGTTATTCATCGCGTCATAGAAACAGGCACTGATGATAAGGGCTGGTTTGCAATAGTAAAAGGTGACAATAACCCTTATAAGGATGCAGAAAAAGTCCGCTTCAGCCAAATACGAAGAGTTGTTGTGGCAATAGTGTATTGAGGAATCTTATGGAAAACTGGTATGTGTGCGCAGACATTCATGATGATATAGAAGCATTAGCAAAATTCGCAGACTTTGCGCAAGCAAACCGTGCTGATAAAATTGTTGTCTGTGGTGACTTAAGCCTTAGACCTTATGCAGTTGCTGATTTAAGTAACTTACTTGATGAGCTTGAGTCTCAAAAAGGACAATTGAATGATACCCAGATAAACGCATTCTTGCAGAAGTGCAAATCTTGGAACAGTAAAATTCTTAATCAAATGCGTGAAGTTCTTAACAAAAACAAAGTTCCTTTCATTGTTGTTCCAGGAAATTATGATCCTTCTCTTGAAGAAGTATTTGGTCCTGCTGATCTTCATAAAAAAACCGTAATCTGTGGTGAGGCAAAAGTTGCAGGTTTTGGCGGTGCAGATTTATACCCGCCTCATATTTCATTATTAATGAAATTAGGTGAACTGGTTGGCAAGGAAGCAATAGTAAGATACGATGAACAAGAGTTAGGTGCATTTCTTTTCAAAGAACGCCCTTCAGTAGTGATTACCCACAATCCTCCATACCAGCTTTGCGATATGTCGCATGATGATACGCATTGGGGTTCTCGAAACCTTTTTTCGTACGCAAGTGCGCGCAACCCTAAACTCATTCTGTCAGGTCACTTACATACTGCAGGACCTTTAGGAAGCAGATTTGACACTCAAAAAGGAATTGCAGTTCTAGATGGCAAGTCTGGTAAAACAGTGGTTATAAATCCAGGTAATCTTGGACGTTTCAGCATTGTTAATCCGCGCACTCTTGAGTCAGACCTTGATTTGCCGTATGGAACATTTTGCAGAGTACAAGTTGAAAATGATGGAACTCCTATTGAGGCTCAACAGTATCTTCTTTCAGGTGCTCCAAGAATAATTGCTGAACCAAAATCTCTAAGAAAAATAACAATATAAATACTGGTTTTTCCATGATGCTTATTCAGGACAAATAATGCAAACACAACAAAAAGTCTGGCGTCTGAGATATAGTCTTACTTCATTAGTTGCAGGTGTTTCAATTATTGCAAGCATGTGCTGTTATGTGCTCAAGCCAGAAAAAACTCGCTTCCTCAGTTACCTGCCAGGCATGCCGGGTGCAGGTCAGTCTTATCCAAGACAGCTCACCATGAGCAATGACACTCCAGTAGGTCTTGAAAAAATTACTGCCTACAAAGATACTGACTTTGATGGAGTTGTTGATACCATTAGTATAGAATACAGTGTTTCAGCGAAAGTTCCTTCACCGTATTCTTCAAAAATTCAGTGGATTGCAGAACAATTGGGAACTCAAACACGCGTGCGTGATGATACTCCACTGTTTAAAAAAGCTAACGAATTATTCCAACGATTTATTGCAGTGTATAATGACGGTGATATGCATGAAACATTTGATGAGGTTTTTAACGAAAAATAATGAAAAAAGACAGGGTCTTTTTTTGTGCCTTTTTTACTCATCACCTTTTAGTAACCATAACCTTTTTATAGTCAGACTTTGTCAGTCATGGTATGAAGAAACTTGCGAGCTGTAAACGCTGCGGTCAAAACATTCGTTCATATTCTCCCATGCGCAAGTGGTGTGTGCCTTGTCGCAAGCTCGTGTGTGCCGAGCAAGCAAAATCAAGAAAGATTTCGCGAAAAAACTAATTTCTTAGCAAATGATATTTTTCGGCACTGAGTAATCACAAATTATAAATCCACATAGCATTCTTTGGCACTATGAAACCAAAATCAGGTGACATTCTGCTTGTTGTGCCTTTGAAAAGACCTTTGCGCATGCCAAAAATCACCTTGAGCGCATTGTTTGGTTTAGGCACAACACTAACCTGGAATGCAGCCCATGTTGCAGTGTATGGCTCAAAAGTTATTGAACAAACACTTTCCCATGGTTTGCAAGCCATTGAATTTGACCAGTTTGTGAATGACCTCTCCGCAACCTACAAACAATTCTGGATCTACATTCTCAGACCAAAACATGCCACAAGAAACCACAACCAAAAACTTCTCAAAATACTTGCTAAATATGAAGCCATAACCATGCCATATCATGTATGTCACGCGATCAAACTGAAACTGTTACAAATGACGCGACAGCTCACACGCTGGGGTTACAACATTGCAGAACCATTTGAACTATTCGCAGGAGTTTGCTCAACATTTGCTGCTTTTGTGCTCAAACAGGCAGGCATAGATATAGGGCGAAGAAGCTCACTTGCATTTACTCCAGGCACGTTTTTGAAAAGCAAAAAGTTCACAACAGTCAGACGCATTTTGTACACTGAAGGCAGCATACAAAAAATAATCCTGAAAAAAAGAAAAAAGATTTCTGCCAAAAAATAGGTTGAGTGAATTATTTCATGATATAGGGTGTAACAGTTACTCATTGCTCACATCAATCCTTTGCAGTTCTTTGCCTTGCAATTACACAGGTGCGTGTTTTTTTCGAGAACATCATAATTGTACGTTAGTTCTTCGCCAGAGTGTATGTTTCTTTTTGCGCAAATCCAAATTTTGCCACGTTTTATAGTGTAATAACAAGTAGGTGTGCAACTGTGATTAATGAGTTTTCCTGGCCCTCCTTTTGAGCCGTCAATATCCCATTGTTTGTTTAGTTCAAAAATATAGAACCTTCCTTTTTTAGATTGCAAATTGTGACGTCTGGTGCCTTCAGCTCGAGAAACTTTTTCTCCATCATACTCCACTATTTTTGTGTATTTTGGTATGTTAATTTCTGCAAAGACACCACGACCATGGATTTTGGATTTACCAACAACATACGATTTATTCATGACAACGTGATTTGAGAAGTAGTATAAAAAACCGGTGGCATAACAACTTAGTATTCAACGCAACGCTGAGTGTTCACTATCTCAATAGAACTCCTGATTAACAAACCTTCCTGATCATGACCCGGTAGTTTGACCCTTATTTTCAGGTGTTTTATCGTCGGAAGCAAAAAGCACCGGGTTATGGCTGACCCGCAAATGACCCGTATTGACCCCCAAAGACCCGGAAATGACCCGGTGGTGAACCGAAAGGTTTACGATAATTTAGGTCAGAACTTTTATTAAGATGTAACACCTAAGAAGACTATGATTCCTTCACGTGCACCAATCATGCCTGGTCGAAGCGATTTCACTGATGATTTTATCGGTAGAAAGGACTATGATGCACTGGAACACGCAATTTTGTATGGAGGACATAAATTTGATACACCAATTTATGTGCTCACTGTTTCTTCACAAACAAAACTTCCGCCAAAGACACCTTCTTTTAAAGTTACAGGTGGAATTCACATCGTGGTTTCTGGGAATGAAGAAATCGCTATTGGCGTGGCAAAAAAAATTAACGCAGCAGTAGGTATTGTACTATTTACACAACAAGGAATGAAAAACTTAAGTCGTCAAGCATTTTATTCACTAAGAATTGCTCAAGAAGAAAGAGAAAAAAAGTATCATATTTATTCCTTTCTGGGTTTAATACCCCGGGGCTCTGCCCCGAAAGTTTTTGAAGTGGGTTTGTTTTCTTGGTTGTATGAATGTTAGGTATGCATCGCATTGTAGTTATCGGATTCGGT